>JAKPTX010000205.1 GCA_029570835.1 Bacteroidota bacterium | reverse complement strand
AAACGGTGCTGAGTCGACTGAAGCCGGTGGGCGGGATTTCTCTTCTACTTGACAATGTATCAGAGGCGTAATGGAGCGAAGCCGGCACGTGTTTTTGCCGTCTGGCAGTAAGTTTTATTAAGAGCTATGAGCGGTCGCGCTACGAAATGTGAATGCGAGCCAGTTCTTATTTCCGGTTACAAAAGTTTGATTTATGCTAGCGGCGCAGTGTCGCGGTACAATGGTAAATGCGAGCTGGTTATTATCCCCGGTTGCTGAAACTTTCTTTTAGCACTGGCGGGAATCTGGGTATAACCACCGGGCAATCATTTATCAAGGTAGTACTGCCCCCGCAAAAACCGTGACGAGTTTATTAATTATACCGTCCGTGTTAGCACAAGTAATTGTTAACCTTCACCTTGCAGAACATATCCAGGTGCAGATATTTTTTATATATCTTAAAAAATAGAATTATTCGAAGATAGTCTCCCAATTGTCCGAATGAAAAGCTTGAAAACATAATTCTATTTGTTCTTTATTGTTCTTTTCTGTTGCAAGCAAAGGCAAGTTATCCAAATCAAAAAAACCTCGTTCTGAAGTTTCTATATTTGGAGCAAACTCTCCGTCAGTAATTTCACATAATACAAAGACCTTACAGATTCCATAAGCATATAAAGGACGATTATGCTTATTCCTGTCTTGGAGTGCAATCAATTTTACAGGAATAGCGTTAAAGCCAGATTCTTCTTTTACTTCTTTAATAATGTTGGATTTTATCGATTCATTTACATCAACCCATCCACCAGGCAAGGACCATTTACCACTAATTTCTTTTACAAGTAATATCTTATCGTTCTGGAAAATTGCTGCTCGTGTATCTAATTTTGGTGTTTGGAAACCTGTTTCATTGCAAAACAAGTCTTGAACAAGTTCCATACTTAAACCTGATTTCATGCTCATAATTTCAGCTGAAATTTCTCTAATCCTTTCAAATCGTTTCAAGTCAAAAGAGTCTTTTGAGTATGTCAATCCAGCTTGAGCTATAAATTGAAGTTCAATTGCCCATTTTAACCAGGGACTTTCTAATAGATTATTCTCTTGATTTTGCATATGTTAAGGTGCAGTTTTTTATTTGTGCTAACGGTCGGCGCTATGGTTAGTTGCCAGTTTCGAAGCACTTCCCTATCAAGCGACACAAAACTTTATTAAGATCTGAAAACTTGAGATATACTCTGAAATGGCAATTAACTATAGCGCTTGTTAGCGGGTCGTTGTTCTTTTTATTTATAATATTTTTAATCGATTTTGTAGTTCACTTGCAGTTATTGTTTTTTCCAGTCGTGATTGTCTTGTTTTTTCTTGTTTGGCACTCATTATCCAATGAGTCATTACTTTTCGATATGATGGAGGTTGCTTTTGGAAAAATTCCCATGCTATTTTATTTTGTTTGAATTGGTGTATAAAGTCAGTTGAAAACTCTATAATTTCTGTCTCATGTGAGTATATTTTAGACTTTTCGTCTTTTCGTAAGACAAATGCTTTTAATCCCTCAGGTTTCATAAGTCCTGCATTTGTCAATGCTTCGACTTTTTTTATGTTGATAGCACTCCAAATGCTATTAGGTTTTCTGGGTGTAAATCGTATGCTGTAACTTTCCTTATTAATCGTGTTTCTAACACCATCTATCCAACCGAAGCATAAAGCTTGGTCTACCGACTCAGACCACGACATTGATGACTTGCCACTATCAACCTTGTAAATACCTACAATTAATTCCGATACTTTATCGTGGTTGTTTTCTAGCCACTCTCTGAATTTATATTGATTTTCAAAGAATATTATATTCATTTGGTTTATTCTATTATGATATTGGGACTGTCTTGTTGGTCGTCCTACAATGCCCGCTAACATCTACTTTACGCAACAAAAATAGTAAAAAAAAGTCGAAAGTCGAAAGTCGAAAGTCGAAATCTGTATTTTTTGCATATATAATACAATGAGTTGATAATCAAATTGATGTAAATAAATTCCACCTTCTACCTTCTACCTTCTTCCTTGTAAAAGCGTGATTCGTAATTGGATTCCCCTTCTGTAATAGAATGGGCATCCTTCATTGTGTTTGACAGCGTATTGGTAGAAATTGCTTATTTATCAATATGTTCAATGAATGCTAGATCATCTTTCATGCCTGAAAGAGTATTTGAAGGTCATTTAAAATATTGTTTTTTATACGTTTATTCTTAATCGCTCCAACAGTAATCAGGTCAACCTTATGTCCGAGCCTGGCAGATAGTTCATTTTCCAATCGAATAAGTTGCAGCAAAGAGATTCCATTTTGGAAAGATACAAGGATGTCAATATCACTATTATCAGTCTGTTCGTTTCTTGCATAGGAGCCAAACAAACCGATAAACAGCGGGTTATACGGTTTTAAAAACTCTAAAATAATATTTTTTATCTCAGTACTTGACATGGTGCAAATATACAAAATTTAATTAAGTATATGATTCTCTTTTCATTGCAATTCACAAATATCTAATTCACACAACAAAAATAGTATAAAAAGTCGAAAGTCGGAAGGCGAAAGTAATTAAAAGTCGAAAGTCGAAAGTTTTTTCAATTACGAATTACGAATTACTAGAAAATTGAAAATTGAATTTCTTTCTTTTCCAATTAATTGAATGTCAAATAATTACATCACATTGTAGCTAAATTTTAAATTCTAAATTCTAAATTTAAAGTGGTAGGTATAAAAGAATAGCCGCCTAATCCTGCCTTGTGGGAATACAACCCACACTCTCAGACTAAGCGACTATTCCGTGCTGCAAAGATACAACAATTTTTTAATATACAGACAAATGACAAAAAATTTTATGTCTGAGGGATAATTAATTCCCCTCCTTTGGAGGGGCTAGGGGAGGTCTAATTCGTAATCGTTTATCACTCTTTCCTAAGTATCGCTTCAATTTCCTCGGTAAAGCCCCGGAAATACCCACAAGAGCGCCAGATTACCTGTTTGGTTTTCATATCAACCAAATATAACTGCGGATAACCGATGCAATCGCCCATTGTTTGTGTTAATAGCGTATCAGTCCGGTCATAAGTACAAACTATATCTGCGTGACAGTTGATGTTATCAGCTATACGCCTGATTTTAGCAGTATCTTTATCCCCAATATTCATGCTGACAAACCTGACAAGAGATGCATCAAAGAGGGTGTCGATGGTGGCCAACTCTTTCATAGCCATTCTGCAGGGAGGACAAGCAGCATACCACATATCAATAACTACATACCTGGATTGGATACTATCAGAGTATAATGTGTCTCCTGACAAAAGAGGAGCTTCCCAGGAAGGCATATATTTTATGGTGTCCTTTTTTTGTTCTTCAGGTATCTGGGTCGTTAATGGATTTCCTTTGGAAATATTTAATTTTACAATAGAATCCATTAATTTCTCTCTCGCTATTGAATCATTGATATTGCGTTGCTCTTCAGTTTGTAAATCATAATTCTTTCGTAGTTCATCATATCTAAAAGATATAGTATCTAGAATGTCAGGATGAATATAATCATAAAATTGACCGTCAATAATTTCAGTACTAGTATAGTATTTGTCAGTTTCAAATAGTATTGCATGCTCTTCCGTATGAACCCAATTCAAAGTTTTTTTATTAAACTCCAACTCATATGAGTTGTTTGTTGACATTTCATCATCCGGAAAAGTGAACTTAAATCTGATGTTATTTTTATCTATTTTAGGAGGAATTTGAGTTAAAAATCCACCATTTTTAACATAATTCAAAAGAAAGTAACAAACTATATATGTAAAATAACCAGATTCATCTGTTTTAGGACCAGATGATAGTTCATACATTCTGTAGTATATTTTGTTGCGGCGTTCAAAACTCCTTAATTTTATTTTTTCTGATTTGCAGTGATAATCCGGATAGTTATCATTTGGGTAGAGGTGAGTTTCAAAATATTTTAAATCGTTGGGAGTAAAAATAAAATAACTAATTCCTGTATAATGATTTGTATCATTGTCAGTTATATGAATATATTGATACTTATAGTAACCTGATTGGATCTTTTCTTGTTTTTCACTGAATTTTTGAAAAATCTTTGGAATTTGTGCAAAAGAATTGAATGATAATAGACTGATAATCAAAATAATTACAGTTGTTACAATGTTTCTGATGTATTTCATCTTAATGGGCTTTTAATCTGTTACAACGGGACATAAATTATAAACGTAGCTTTTTTGTATTTATTTAAAAAAAAATTATACTTTTGCAAATAGAAAAAAACATTATCAATATTTACTATGGGAAGAGCATTTGAATTTAGAAAAGAAAGAAAGTTCAAACGTTGGGGAAACATGGCAAAGGTTTTCACACGTTTAGGTAGAGAAATTACAATGGCAGCTAAAGCGGGCGGTCCTGACCCGGCGTCAAATGCTAAGCTGAGATTGTTGATGCAAAATGCACGTTCTGAAAATATGCCTAAAGATAATGTCGAAAGAGCGATTAAAAGAGCATTTGAAAAGGATACTTCAGACTATAAAGAACATGTATATGAGGGTTATGCACCCTACGGAGTAGCGATATTAATTGAAGCTGCAACAGATAATAACCAGAGAACAGTAGCCAATGTGAGAAGCTATTTCAATAAATATAACGGCTCTCTGGGAACTCACGGGATGCTCGATTTTATTTTTGATCGCAAATGTAGATTTACAGTGGCGATGAAAGAAAATCTGGATCTGGAAGAACTGGAACTGGAACTGATCGATTTTGAGGTTGAAGAACTCTTTGAAGATGATGGAGATCTTCATATCTATGCTGATTTCCAAAGCTTTGGACCAATCCAAAAATATTTGGAAGAGAACGAGTTTGATATCAAAGAGTTTAAATTTGAAAGAATTCCGAACGATTTTAAAGAGGTAGATGAAGAACAAAGAGCAGAAATCGAAAAATTATTGGAAAAGATTGAAGAGGATGATGATGTAACACAAGTATTTCATAATATGGCCTAAATAATTAATCACTAACTTTTAATTTTAATTGACCATGTATTACTACAAGTTTCGAGTTACTTACGATCACATTGAGGACTTTGTGAGAGATATAGAGATCCTCGCCACAGACCATTTTGAATCATTCCACAATATCCTGTTTGAATCGATCGGATTGGTTGGGAATGAATTGGCATCCTTCTATATTTGTGACTCCAAATGGAACAAAAAGAAGGAGATTACATTGATCGATATGCAGGATGATCAGCATGTGGAAGAGCCTGAATATGAGGATGATGATGATTATTCGGCTAAATCTAATATTCCGAAGTTCATCATGAAGGATTCATTATTGAAGGATTTTATTACTGATCCACACCAGCAGATTATATATGAATATGATTTTTTGGATCCTTATATATTCTACATTGAATTATTAAAAGCAGCACCTGTTACAGAGGGTGTTGAGTATCCAAGATGTACCAAAAAAGAGAAAGAGATGCAACTGAAAATCGTCAGATCAAAATTGTTGGAAGATTTGGCAGGATTGGAGATCCCTGAAACGGGAGATCTTGACGATCTTGATGATCTTGATAATTTGGATAACAGTTTTGACGATGATGATTTCGCCGATTTTGAACAGTTTGATCCATCAGACAAGTTCTAATCAACCTACTCTTTGTGTTATTACCGGTCCTACAGCAGTAGGAAAAACCGACTTTGCTATCGAAGTGGCGCTCCATTTTGATACGGTGATTATTTCTGCCGACTCCAGACAGTTTTATCGGGAAATGTGTATCGGGACGGCCTTTCCAACGGAAGAGCAACAGAGTAAAGTGAAACATTACTTCATAGGACATAAATCGATTCAGGATTATTACAGCGTTTCAAAATATGAACAGGATGTGCTGGAACTGTTGCCCTCTCTATTTGAGCAACATCCGGTGGTAGTGATGACCGGCGGCAGCGGACTCTATATCGATGCGGTTTGCTACGGGATTGACCTTTTACCGGATCCCGATCCGGAAGTGAGAGAAGAGTTGACCCTGATTTTTGAGAAGGAGGGAGTGGAAGGATTGAGACAGCGGATTAAAAAATTGGATCCGCACTATTATCAAACCAGTGATATTGCCAACTATAAAAGATTGTTGCGTGCCTTAGAGGTAACAATCCAAACAGGGAAACCTTATTCGCAAATGATCACCGGAAAAGCAAAGGAGAGAGACTTTAATATTCAGAAATTTTACCTGAACAGACCCAGAGCAGAGCTTTTTGAACGGATTAATCTCAGAGTGGATCAGATGATGCAAGCCGGATTGCTGGATGAGGTTCAGCAACTTTATCCTTACAAAGATTTAAATGCCTTGAATACTGTAGGTTACAAAGAACTTTTCAGCTATTTAGATGGAAAATCTTCTCTAGAACAGGCAGTTGAAAAGATTAAGGTTCACACCCGCCGTTATGCAAAACGACAATTAACCTGGTTTAAAAGGGATTCTTCCTATCAGGAAATAAAAATATAAGAAGTATGACAGATTGGTTATCCAGAACGGAACTTTTGTTAGGAGCAGAAAATTTACTTAAGCTGCAATCAAAACATGTGTTGGTAGTAGGTTTGGGTGGAGTGGGAGCTTACGCAGCGGAACAGATTTGTCGTGCCGGAGTGGGGGAGATGACCATCGTGGATGCAGATGTGATTGAGGAGACCAATATCAATCGCCAACTGATTGCGCTTCACAATACTGTTGGACAGGCTAAAACTGATCTTTTAGCTGAGCGGTTACTCCAGATTAATCCCGACCTGAAACTCCACAAGTTACACGAATTTATCCGCGATGACCGGTCGGTGACACTTTTGGAAGAGCATCACTATGACTATGTTGTGGATGCTATCGACTCTTTGTCGCCCAAGGTGTTTTTTATATACCATACCTTACAAAAAGGCTTGCCGCTGATCTCCGCCATGGGTGCGGGTGGCAAGATGGATCCAGCACAAATTCGGGTTGTACCCATCGAGAAGACCTCTCACTGTAAATTAGCTCATTTTGTGCGAAAACGGCTTCATCGCATGGGAGTTCGTTACGGATTTAAAGCGGTTTATTCTCCCGAACCGGTTCCCGACCATGCCATTCAGATCGACTCCAATCCCGAGCAAAATAAACTCTCCGTGGTGGGCACCATCTCCTACATGCCCCCCTTGTTTGGCTGTTTTATGGCAGCAGAAGTCGTAAGGGACCTTATCAAGTAAGAAGTAAGAAGTAAGAAGTAAGAAGTAATTTCGGATTTCGGAATTTTGGCACGGATTATTTTTTATATAACCCATTGATATTTAATCATATATATTATTTTGAAATAAAAATAATAAGAGGGCAGATCATATTTTGCTTTTCTGTTATTTTATCACCCCACTCGGCAAAGGGCAGAGACAAGCCCTGCCCCTACAATCGCGGTTAATCAAATTTTGTGATTTGCAATTTCTTGAATATCAAATGTTTATTGCCATTTTAATGGTGTCGCATAATAATATCATGGAGACAGGGCATTCCCTGTCTCTACAGCCTTCATTTTTACTACCATAATCATTGTTTTTATCGATTGTTCCCCTCCTTTGGAGGGGCTAGGGGAGGTCTAATTCGTAATTGAATTCCGCCTTCCGCCCTCCGATTTCCGCCTTCATTATAATTCTAATTTCTACCTTCTAAATTCTATATTTTTTATATCTTTGCGGAACTAAATATTACTGCCATGATCTCTGAAGCACTCCTCCACTATGCGTGGAAACACTCGATCTATTCCCATTTCGATTTCAAAACCAGCGATGGTCAGCCATTGCAAATTATTCATCCCGGATTGCCGCACCAGGATGCCGGACCCGATTTTAAACAAGCTGTGGTCAAAATCGGAGATCTGCTGTGGACCGGCAACGTCGAGATTCACGTCAAAAGTTCCGATTGGTTGAAGCACCGACATCATGAGGATGCAAAGTATGAAACCGTCATTTTGCATGTTGTTTACGAGCATGATTATGAAATAAATTATAAAGGGGGGAGCCCAATTCCCACTTTTGAGTTAAAGAATCACCTCTCCTCTCAATTGATAGAGCGCTATACTCAACTCATGCTCTCTACATCACCTCTCCCTTGTGCGCAGTTCGTTCAAAACCTCAAAGCCCATCAGCCCGACTACTATCGCTTGATATTTCACTCATTGTACGCGCGTCTCATTCTGGAAAGACTGGAACAACGGAGCAAGGATATCTTCGCGACTTTAAATCAGGTGTCCGGCGATTGGAATGAAACTCTGTTCAGATTGCTGACCGCTAACTTCGGGTTTAAAACAAACCGCGATGCTTTTGTCCTTTTAGCGCAATCGATTCCCTATAAAGTGATTCAGAAGCATGCTACAAATCAGCTGCAAATAGAAGCCATTCTGTTCGGACAAGCCGGTTTGCTGGAAGAACCGTTGGATGATGCTTATTATGAAACATTACAAGAGGAGTATGAATACCTGCGGCGGAAAGAGAGATTGCATCCCATTCATCCCAAGAATTGGAACTTATTGAGATTGCGACCTCAAAACTTTCCTTGTATGCGTTTGGCACAGTTGAGTGCGATACTTTTTCGCTATCCGAATCTCTTCACTACTATTGAACATCATACCGAAATAACTCAATTTGCAGAAATTTTCTCAATTCCAGCCAATTCCTATTGGGAAACCCACTATCAATTTGGAAAAGAGAGCAAAAAACATGCCACAATGATAGGAGAAAATACGTTTCAACTCCTGATTATTAACACGATAATCCCGGCGTTGTACGTGTACGGAATCTTCTCGGGAAAAGAAGAATTGAGTGACAGAGCAATCGATTTGCTCTCACAGATGGAAGCGGAAGATAACAAAATTATCCGCTTTTATCGCGAGAATCACTTCGAAATTGATAATGGGATGGAATCACAGGCGGTGTTGGAACTCTCTAAGAGATATTGTCAGCACAAGCAGTGCCTGGCTTGTAGTTTGGGCTCCAAAATTGTTTCTGAGGATGATATTTTCTACGCCGGCACACCACAGAACCAGCGACCCAATGAATAGGTTCGTTGCTAACGGTAGTCCGCAGTGTAACACCCTTCCTTCCCCCCTTTTTTTTTAATTAAATAAAAATAAATTGTATAAAATAAAGCGATTAATCAATTTTTTTTGTAATTTTGCAAAGTCATAATATTTGCAATGAGTTCTTTTTTGTCGTTATATAATGAAGTTGAATACAAGTTGAAAGTGGCCATTGCTGCATTAGACAGATTAAAAAACGAAAATGTCGAATTAAAAAAACAATTAAGTGAATATCAACAGGAAGTAGGTGAATTGAGAGAGGAAGTTGAGGATTTAAGAGAAAAAAATAAAATATTAACAATAACAAAAACAGTTTTACATAGAGAGGATAAGAAGGGAACGGAAGAAAAAATAGATAACTTAGTGCGGGAGATAGACAGATCTATTAAGCTTTTAAGTAGAGTTGAATGGAAGACACAAGAATAAAGATCAAATTAATTGTAGCTCAGAGAGTTGTAGAATTAACGATCGAGAGGGAATGGGAAATATACTACAGAAAAGCTGAAAAAATAATTAACGATAGTTTTTTTGACTTTGCAAAAAAATGGAGTTTTACGGATCATCAAGATATATTAACAAAAATATTAATTAATTTTGTGGTAGAGGGGATAGCAACAGAAGAAAGATTAAATGCTTACGAGGAGAATTTGATTCCTAAAATGAAAGATTTAAAACTACTTGCAGATCAAATAACAGTCGATTAGGTTCTTTGAAAGAGAAATGCCCGCATTTGCTCGGATACGTTTGTTAAACTCAACAGTAACAAATTAAGAAGGTAAGCTTGCCTTTATCAAAAACAGGCCCAATTATTGTGAAATAAGGTGTTATGCCCGGGGACGTTTGCGATATCGGGGCCCCTTTATCTTGAATTTAGGAGTTTTTCGAAACCCTATGGAGCGATGCGGGTTTTTTTTATATTTTTTTATTTACAAATTAGATAATTTTATAACATTTATGACTACTCAAATTATTATTGGACTGCTGGTAGGTGTACTCGTTGGGATGGGGGTTGGGATTGCCTTGTCATACTCATTACTCAAAAAATCGATTACCAAAAATAGTCTTAACATTCAAAAAGAGGCAGAAGCTTTGATGAAAAAATCGGTTGAAGATGCCGAATTAGTAAAAAAAGAACGTATTTTACAAGCAAAAGAGAAGTTTTTGCAACTGAAAAGTGAGCATGAAGCGTTGGTTAATGAGAAAAATCAACAGATTGCCTCGTCAGAAAATAGAATAAAACAAAAAGAGAATACTCTGAATCAAAAGTTGGAGGATCTCAACCGAAAAAACAATGAAAATAATCAGTTAAGGGACAATTTAAATAAACAATTGGCGAGTGTAGAAGCAAGAAGTGCAGAGTTGGATAAACAGACTGCAATCCAAAAAGAGAAGTTGGAATCGATTGCCGGATTAACTTCACAACAAGCTAAAGAGCAGTTGATGCAACTGATGGAAGAGGAAGCGCGTTCGCAAGCGATGGTTCTGACCAATGATATCATTGAAGAAGCAAAAGCATCGGCCATGATGGAAGCTAAAAAAGTGGTGATTAAAACAATTCAACGTACCGGTGTAGAGGTTGCTCTCGAAAATGCAGTTTCCGTCTTTAATATTGATAATGAAGAGATTAAAGGAAGAATTATCGGTCGTGAAGGAAGAAATATCCGAACATTGGAGAACCTGACCGGGGTGGATGTGATTATTGACGATACTCCTGATGCGATCCTACTTTCAAGTTTTGACCCTGTACGTCGTGAAATTGCACGTTTGTCGCTCGAAAAACTGGTTACTGACGGTAGAATCCACCCGGCACGTATCGAAGAGGTAGTGGCAAAAACGAAAAAACAGATTGAACAGGAGATTTTAGAGATTGGTAAGAGAACTTGTATCGACTTGGGTATCTTTAACATGTCTAACGAACTGATGCGTTTGGTTGGAAAGATGAGATATCGTTCATCTTACGGACAAAATTTGTTACAACACTCTAAGGAGGTGGCTAATTTGGCTGCAACCATGGCGGCTGAGTTGGGATTGAATCCTAAAATTGCAAAAAGAGCCGGATTATTGCACGATATAGGTAAAGTACCGGATACAGAACCGGATCTGCCACACGCCGTGTTTGGAGCTCAATTAGCCGAGCAGTATAAAGAAAGAGCAGAGATTGTAAATGCTATCGGATCTCACCATGATGAGCAAAAGATGAGTAGTTTATATGCTCCTATTGTTCAGGTTTGTGACGCTATTTCCGGTGCCAGACCGGGCGCCAGAAGAGAGGTAGTAGAAGCTTATATCAAGAGATTGAATGATCTTGAAAATATTGCACTGACCTATCATGGGGTGAATAAGACTTATGCAATTCAGGCGGGTAGAGAGCTGCGCGTGATTGTAGGTGCTGATAAAATATCAGATGAACAAGCTAATGAAATCTCATTCGAACTTTCCAAAAAGATTCAAAATGAGATGACTTATCCTGGACAGATTAAAATCACAGTGATTAGAGAGACAAGATCGGTTAACTACGCAAGATAATAATTTGTAAAGCGATGAGATTGAAGAGAAAATGGAATATTTTGGGTGCAGTTTTACTCCTAATCACAGGACTGGTCCTTATTTTTGTTGTTTCAAATAATAACTATAAGGTACACGCAGAATTGAACAGAAAGACTAAGTATCTTCAAAACAATATTACCAAAGCTAAAAATCAGGTCAATAATTCTTATACTTTTGAGGAATTAAGAACAGATAGCTTTTTATTGGAAAAATATACCCGGGAGCAGTTGAATTGGCAGAAGGATGATGAGGATGTTTTTATCTTTGTGTATGAGTAATTGAGCATGAAAAAGATTATTATCATTAACGGTGTTAATCTAGGGGAATTGGGAAATAGAGAGCCTGATTGGTATGGAAACAGCTCTTTTGAAGAGTATTTGAAGAAACTGAGAGCCGATTTTCCCGAATTAGAGATTGATTACTTCCAGTCCAATAGTTTGGATCTTCTGGTGGATAAAATCTTATCTTCTAAGAATTACGATGGAATTGTTCTCAATCCCGGAGCCTTTACACATACTTCTATTGTGCTGGCTGATGCAATCAAAGCGATTTCTGTTCCGGTAGTGGAGGTGCATATCTCCAATGTGGCGAAGCGGGAAAAGCTGCGGAGAGAATCTTTTATCTCTGCAGCAGTAATAGGAACGATCACAGGGTTTGGATTGAAAAGTTACCGATTGGCACTCGATTTTTTTTCTACTCATTAAACTTAAACATGATTCAGTAGTCAAATAAATGTAAAAATAATTAACTCAATAATAATTAAATCAACAAATTTGCTGATATAAAATCAAAAATTATGAAAAAGGTATTATTAATCAGTGTGTTACTACTCGGGGTGATCACTTTGAATGCTCAAGTAACAAAGAAAAATGTGGATAAAAAAGCCACTACAACAGAAGAACCTGTTGAGAAAAAACCGGAAATAACCTTTGAAAAAACAGTTTATGATTATGGACAGATCTATGTTGGCGACAATGGGGAGTCTTTGTTTAAATTTAGAAATACCGGGACTGCAGATCTGATTTTGACTAATTGTAGTTCATCTTGCGGATGTACTGTTCCTGAATGGCCAAGAACTCCTATTGCACCCGGTGCAACTGCTGAGATTAAGGTGAAATATAATACCGGCAGAATGGGAGCGATTAATAAACAGGTGTATGTGGACTCTAATACAGGTCAAAGAGTGATATTGACCATCACCGGTAATGTTAGTCCAAAACCTACTGAAGCAGTACCTGAAAATACAAATAATAATATGATTCAAACAAAATAAGGGATTTGATTTACTAAATAAGCTTTAATTTTTATGAAAAAAATAGTATTGATATTGATTGCAGTTTTTACTACATCCTTTGTGATAGGACAAACGGCTACTAAAATCAATGGTGCGGAGATTAAATTTGAATCTATGACTTGCGATTTTGGTACGTTGAAGATTGGTGATGTAAAAGTCGGTTATTATACGTTTACAAATATTGGTAATAAACCTTTAATTTTAGATGATGTAAAAACCTCCTGTGATTGTACCACTATTGAATATCCTAAAGCGCCTGTGATGCCCGGAAAAACTGAAAAAATCAAGGTAACTTATACTGCAGAAGATCCGGGACAGATTAACAAATGGATCACCGTTTTTTCTAATGCAGAGTCATATAGGGTAGTATTGAAAACAAAAGGAAAGGTTCTTTCGAATTAATAAGCGAACACGATATAACTAGGGGTCGTTTGGTTTTGACTAATCGACCCCTTTTTAATGGAAAACAAAAGAGTAATAAAAGAAATATAAATGATTGAAATTGAAGTATTTATAAAGTTATACTGATTGAATGAAGTGTTTTTATATTCCTTTAATACTCTTATTTTGTTACTTTTTTTGTTACTAGTTTGTTACTCGGTTGTTTTTTTATATATCTTTGCACATATATTTAAAATCTGAAATGAGAAAGCAAAAACAAAAACCCAAAGAACCTATAAAAATAAGATATAAGGAACTGGCAAACGGTAACAAGTCGATATATCTAGATATTTATATTAATGGCAAGCGTTATTATGAGTTTTTGAAACTCTATATAATTCCAGAGCAAACAGTTGCAGATAAAGAGCAAAATAGACAAACCGAGCTACTAGCCCAAAAGTACAAGGCACAAAGATTTATTGAAGTACAAAATAATACTTTTGATATTTCTAGAAAATACCTAGATAAAAAGTGCTTATTAATTTATATTGATGAGGTTGCAAATAAGCACCTACAAAGGACAAACAGAAAGAAAGGGCTGTATTATAACTTGCAATCATTATCAAAGCATTTACAACGATATAAAGGGGCTAGGATCTTATTTTCAGAGGTGGACAAACAATTTGTAAAGGGTTTTATAGATTATTTGGACACGGCAACAAGTTTTATAAAATACAGTGACAAAGCCCCAAAGTTAGAACCCAATACAAGATATAAATTATTTAATCTTTTAAAGAGTACATTAAATAAAGCAGTTAACGACGATATTATAAATAGTAATCCATGCAATAAGATAGCAATATCTGAAAGACCAAAGCAAAGAGAAAGCAAAAAGGAATATTTAACAATTGATGAAATCCAAAAATTAATTGATACCGATTGCAAAAATGAAATGGTAAAAAATGCTTTTATCTTTTGTTGTTTGACCGGTATAAGATGGAGCGATATTAAAAAAATCAAATATCAAAATTTAAAAAGAGATAACACTGGACAAACAGAGCTAGAATTTAGGCAGCAAAAAACAACTGAAATAATGTACCTACAAATCAGTAATGAGGCTGTTAAATGGATCCCAGAGCAAGGAGATCAAAGTAATACAGATAATGTTTTTATTTTACCAAAAAATGAAACTACAAATAATATTTTAAGGAACTGGACACAAAAGGCAGGTATATCAAAATATATAACTTTTCACTGTAGCAGACACACGGCGGCAACCTTAAATTTAACACTAGGAACCCCTATAGAGGTGGTTAGTAAGTTATTAGGACACTCCAAAATATCTACTACTCAAATATATGCAAAAATAGTAAATGAAGCTAAAAGAGAGGCAGTAAATAGACAGGACAATATTTTTAAATAGATCATAAGTATATAATAACCTCATCAATTTTAATAGAGTTTTTAAATATGTAGATTATGGAAAATGAAGCTATAAAATTAGAAGCAAAAAAATTATATGAAGATATACTTTGGGTTTTACAAGCCTACTGCAATTTAAAAATAGGGAGAGCAGTTATTCTCCATGATAAAAATTTAAAAGTAAAAGAGGCGTTATTTGAGTTGTATAAAATGATAAAAAAACTATCTTACAATGATATAAAAGAGATAAATATTGATATTGATTTACTAGACAAAGGGAATGAAACTAATTTATATAAGCGGGTTGAAAAACTTAGTGAAAAAATGGGTGAAATACCAAGTGAAAAATTTGATAAGATATTTTTAAAAATACAAGATGAATATAGTGAAAATGATAATATTATCGATAACTGTAGACAATATATAAATATATTACAAACCTATTCAGAGCAACAAGTTACTCAAAATAATGATATTGAGCAACAAACAGAAATTAGTGAGCAAAATCTGGAAAAAATAAAAAACTATTTAAAATCCAAATTTTATGGTATAGGGCAAGGCAATGAGAATTTATTAGATAGATTTATAAGTGATTTAAAAAATATAAATAACAAAATAGAGTTTGTAGCAGCAATTTATGTACTATATGATAGTGAGGCTAGAATTAAAAATAATAGAAAAATCTCTTTTGAGCAATTTAAAAATTTATTTACAGAAATATTTCCAGACAAAAAAAACACACTTAAACCGTGCAATGTAAAAGGAGAACCAGCGGAGAAAATGAGAAATACATTGCAGTATATTACTAAATTTAAAGGTTAATATTTGCCATAAAATCGCCTTAAAAATCGCCACTTTATTATATAAGTCACTGTAGATCAGTGGCTTATTTATTTTAAAAAATCCCCAATTTAGAGAGTTCTTTTTTCTCATCTTATTTTTGCCAATAGTATGATAAACAATACTATTGTTCAATTTATTAACCAAAATTAAAGCAATGGAAAATATTTCTAATCAATTTGATGAATTAAAAAAAATTACTCTTTTAGGAGTTAAAAAGGTACTTACTACAGAGGATTTAAGTTTACTCACTGGAATAAGCAAAAGCTATATTTACAAGATGGTAAGTGCAAAAAAAATCCCATATTATAAAAGTCAAGGCGGTAAATTTATCTATTTTGAAAAATCAGAAATAGAAAAATGGTTATTATCAAATAGAATAGCAACCGATACCGATTTAAATGAGCAAGTTGAAAATTATTCAATTACTGGAAAATGGGAAGGGGGGCAAAATGAAAAAGTTTGATTTATTTAGTGCTTATATAAGACTGGAGCAACTTAATGATGAGGTTAAACAAGTGCATGGGATCAAACAGGGGGCAAATGTACCACGTTTTGATGTTACACATATAGCCGGCTATTATGAGCCTTTTGAGGCACTTAAAAACAGTAAGGGGCAAATTATTTTATATCTAAATGAAACTAAAGGGGTTATTAAAAGCCCGGACAATAGGAGGGCAGACCGCTTTTTAATGGGGAAAAATAGCCTTAATATAAGTAGTATATTTTTGTATAGAAATTCTATTTATTTGGTAGGTTATGGGAACCCCTATAGTAGTAGGTATTATGGCAAACAAAGAAATATTAATCCATTTTTTGAATATAGAAATGATGGATTTTTATTTCTGATCTCTCCAGATTGGAAAAAGATAGATTTTTTTGTAATAAAAAACGGTAAAAATACCATTATAGAACACGCTCAAAAATTAGTCAATGGCTATTATGATGAGGTTATAAAATCAATGAGAGAGGGGGCAGCTGTTTTTTATAATTACTAATATAGTAATGGTGTAATTTATACAAAATTTGCCATAATGTTTGATACAACAAATTTTATTATAAATAGAAATGACTTCAATATAAACCCACTTGACACGCTGGAATATTTAGAAAATGTTTCAGAGCATTATAATGAAAAAAAGGGATTTAGTGCAAGTGGTAAAATTGGAGATTATACAGTTAGTATTTATGAAAATGGGATTTATTTAAGGGGTAGTTTAGCAAAAAATCTCTATTTATCTAATGTTCAAACACTTACAAGAGAAGATGCTGAAAAATCCATCCAAAAATTAAGCGATGGATTACATATTGACATTAAAAAGGGGAAAGTTACCCGGTTAGATTTTTCTACAGTAATACAAACAAGCCGCCCCCCCGCCGATTATTACACATACTTAGTGAGTAAACCCTATTATGAGCGGGTGCTATCCACAAATAACACTTTATATTTTAATACTCAAAAGACACAACTAGTATTTTATGATAAAATAAAAGATTGCAAAGCAAAAAAAATCCCAATACCACAAAATTATATAGGTAGTAATTTGATGAGGTATGAATTGAGATATTTAAGAGAAATAGCTAGACAATTAAAAGTTGACACAATCACAGGGGCAACTTTAACAGATCCCCAATTTTATTATAAATTAGTGCAAAAATGGGGAGATGAATTTAAAAAAATAAAGAAAACTAATGATAATATGATGGTAAAAGATAATATAAAAACCCCCGGAGATGGAATAAATGCATATTGTGCTATCCTTATATTACAAAATGGAATTGATAATATAGATAAATATATAAACGATTTAAAGGCAAAGGGGACTTATTCAGATCCCGGGTATTATTGGAGGGTAAAGAATGGATTAAAAAAACTTATAACAGACTATAATATGAAAAATGAAAATGTAATTAATGAGCTAGAAATAGCTATTGATAATATTGTAAAAAATGCAATGTAAAAAATAAGATTACTTATATAGTAATGGTGTAATTTATACAAAATTTGCCATAATTGAATGAAAACAACATTGATTTACATTGAAAATATATAAAGATGGCACAACCAAAAGGAAAAACAGGCAACCCTAAAGGCAGACCAAAGGGAAGCCCCAACAAAATAACAACTGATTTAAAAAAGTGGATCGGTGAAATTATAGTAAATAATACAGATCAATTAAATAAGGATCTCAAAGAGATGGCACCGGTGGAACGCTGGAGAATTATAGAGAGATTGCTAAATTATGTAATACCTAAAAAACAGGCAGTTCAAGCTGAAATAGACTTAAACAATTTAACAGAAAGTCAAATTGATGAAATTGTAAATAAAATTAATATCGATGAATGAGCAATATACAATATTGACTAGAGAGGCAAAAATTGAACTTATTAAGATTTTGAAAGCTGGGAAAATTGGAGAGAATGAAAAAGCAAAAATACTCACTCTTTTAGGAATTGAGCAAAAAGTGTTTGTATTTGGGACTGGGGAAGAGATTGAGCGACTAGAAAAATTGCAAGCTGAATTAATAGAGAAAGGAATAAATATTTAAAGTTAATTTAAGAGCTTTTAAGGGGTTTTATTCAATAGCTATATAAATACATCAAAAAGATATATAATTTCTTAAATGGCTTAAAAAGGCGGGTTTTGTTTATTTTCCTGCCACTATATTAAAATATACATCATAAAGTAAAACTAAGAGGGCAACCTCATCAATAAAAAATAATCCCTACAGAAAATAATTTGAAAATCAATATAAAAAAATTGTATCTTTGCAAAATAAAAGCCTCAAAAACTAACTATAAAAAGAGCTTTAAAGTACACTTTTGTTACTGGTTTGTTACTCGCTGGCTTTTGAAAGGTTCTTAAAATATTAAATATCAATTACTTATAAATAACTAGGGGTCGTTTGGTTTTGACAGCTAGTTTGTGGATTTGTAAGCACGTCGGAGGTTGTGAGACGGTTCCGTTAAAAGCTAACTCTCGTAGCCAATAAATGGCAACTCTTATGCAATCGCTGCTTAATTGTAGCGGTTCCGAAGCCTAAACCAGGTTTAGAGCATCGGATGTTTCCCCGGAAGCATTGCCAATCTGCGTCCGGATCGAAGCATCGTAAAAGATTGGATAGCAAGTGCCGGCTTCGCGGTATGCGCGAAATAACAGAAGATAAGTGCAGCATAGTGTGCCTAAGCATGGTGTTGCGCCGACAAGTTTCTCTTAGGATAAACGTGTAGAAAGCATCTTTGCAGCAAGTTTGGACGCGGGTTCGACTCCCGCCGGCTCCACTTAAAAAGAGAGGGTATCACAACCTCTCTTTTTATTTTCCTGAATCGGCACTACCATAGCAGATTGAATCGCCTTTTTGAATTTTTCCCAATGACTAGGAGTAGGTAGGTCAGCAGCCACTATTTCACCCAGCGGATTGATCAAAAAATAGCGGGGAATCCATAAAGAACCGGTTCCCAAAAGGTTGTATAAATCTTGTTTGAGAGTATTGTCGGCTAAGACATGATACCCTTTCAGCCCGTAGTGTGAAATGTATTTTTTCCAACGCTCCCGATCCGGAGAACGCTCCAAAGCGATATAAAGAGAATTGATCTGCTGGGCGTTCAACCAGGAATCCACCTTCTCCTTGTGCTCAAATTCAGCAATACAATCGGGACACCAGGATGCCCAAACATCCACCAACAGATACTCTCCATAAAAGCGATTTCTGATCTGATAGAAATGTGTAATGGCAACTTCATCATCTAAAATAATGGCTTGATTGGAAGCTAAATCTGCTTTTTTACTGTTGAATTTTTCAATTTGGGGTATTTTTTCTTCGGCTAAAAGTTTGTAGGAGAGATAACTCTCATATTTTGGATATGCTTTCTGGAGTTCTTTAAACAGTGTAATGGTTTCTATGTCAAGTCGCATTGCCTTATCTGAAAGATATTGCAAAGCATAAATAGGGTAGAGGTCGGGATGAATCAGCGATTTGATATGCGACAATGCCCAGGTTTGTCCTGACGATTGGCGTAAGGCTGAATCATATTCAGCCCGATTTTGATCGATTAATTGATAGAGCGCCTCATTGATATAATCTTCAAAATGATTGCTCCATTGCAACTCTGCAGATTTGGTTGGGAATGATCTGGTTAACTCCTCTTTATGATGCAACCATAACTCTCGTTCCTCAGTCAACTCCTCCTTTTGCGTTACCTTTAAATTCTGATTAATCAATTCCAATCCCTGATAGGCGTACCAATAAGAGATATATTGCGTTGCAAAATTAAAAAAATAATCATCAATCTCCACATTGTCGTAAAAATTTACAAATGGCGCCAATTCCCGGGTTATTTCATCACCTAAATGCTCCATAAAAGAGTCCGCAGGACCTTGATAATTTAATTTAGTTTCAGTAGAATTAGTACGTGTAAACTGCACGAAATCAAGAAATTGCATTACACCTTTTTGATTATGACCCTCAAAATTTGTGACACTCAATTCCTTCTGTTCGGGGTTATTTTTTAATTTTATTTTATATTTTCCTGGAGAAGAAATAAAAAGGGGGGAGGATATGCATCGAGTCTCGCCACTGTTCAACTCGAATAGAAAAACCTGTACACTTGGATGGGGCGTGGTGCAGCTATAACGTCCTTTGCTATTGGGGTACAAGGTGTCGCCCGACACATCAGAAATGGAAGCGATATTGGGGGCACGGTAAACAATCAGCAGTTGTTCTGACTCAACTTCCGGGATCAAAATAGAGATGGTAACCTTTTTTTTGTTGGAACAACTCATTAGCAATACTCCTAAAATGAGCAAACTCCAGACAATAATTCCTCTTTTATTCATAAATTATACAGTTAAGCAGGTAATTGAAAATAGAAAGTACAATCTACAAAATTACATATTTTTTTGATATGAAGTGCTGTGTGATTTTGGAGTTTTTTTCTTCTTTCTTTTTGAAATAAAAAAAAAGGGGGGCAGGAAATTCATCGTACAAATAAAAATTTCGCCCCACTCGCATATTAAAAACTTTATTTATCTTTGTCGTGCCTTTTTGTTTCATGAAACCCTGAAAGCTCAAAATGACCCAATTTAACTTACAACTAACTTCATAAAAATAACTGACAATGACCTTAAAAGAACTCAAACCACGAAAAGCACTTAATAAAGCTTTCTTAAAAGTAAAACCGAATAGGAGTGAAATTGAGCTTTTTAAGACCCATCTCATCACATTGCTCGATAGAATTAATGATTTTGAAAGCGAGGAGTTTCACAAAAATCTAATTTCAGACTTTCTTAAAGATACATACTACAAACAAAATCATTTTATTAATACCAAAGGTCGCAATGACCTGGTGATTCATAATGGACCCAATGCAAATTCAACAGTAGGAGTAATCATTGAAGCAAAGAAACCAACCAATAAAACTGAAATGGTTACTACTCAAAATCTGAATGTCAAAGCTTTTCAGGAATTGGTGTTGTATTATTTAAGAGAGAGAATTACAGATAAAAATCTGGAAGTCAAGCATTTGATAGCTACTAATATCAACGAATGGTTCATTTTTGACGCTACAACCTTTGATGGACTTTTTGCTCAAAATAAGAAGTTTGTTCAGCAATTCATTGATTTTGAAGCCGGACGATTAGCGGATACAACGACCGATTTTTTCTATAAGCAAATTGCAGAGCCCTTTATTGAGAGTATCACTTCTGAAATTGAATTTGCATGCTTCAACTTTCAGGATTATCAAAAAGTTCTACGTAATCCTGATAAAACAGATGATATTTTATTGATAGCTCTGTTCAAATTACTTTCACCTGAACATCTTTTAAAACTTCCTTTTGCCAACGACAGTAATACTCTCGACAAAAAATTTTACGGGGAATTGCTACATATTATTGGACTGACTGAAACTAAAAAGGGAAGTAAAAAACTGATTGAACGGAATAAAGCAGGTGAGAGACATACAGGAACCATTCTTGAAGATACTATTATTCAATTGGATAGCTTAGACAAACTGAGCAGACTTGAAAAGCCAAGTCTATTCGGGAAAACTGAAGAGGAACGACTTTTTAATGTCGCATTAGAGCTTTCTATCACCTGGATGAATCGTATTTTATTCCTGAAACTATTGGAAGCTCAGCTGATTACCTACAATAAAGGCGACCAATCTCACTCCTTTCTCAATCTCGATAAAATCAAAAGTTTTGACGATTTGAATACACTCTTTTTTCAAGTTTTGGCACGCAAAAACGAAGACAGAAACCAAGATGTTAAAAAAGCTTTTGAGAAGGTTCCCTATCTCAACTCCTCTCTTTTTGAGCCGACAGATTTGGAACATTCAATGTTCTTGATCAGCAATTTAAGTGATGATAAATCTATACCTGTTTATTCGCAAACTGTGCTAAAAGATGAACATGGAAAAAAAATAACGGGGAGTTTAAAAACACTGGAATATCTACTTGCATTTTTGAACGCTTATGATTTTGGAGCAGAAGGTGGAGAGGAGATTCAAGAAGAAAATAAAACATTGATCAATGCTTCAGTTCTTGGTTTAATTTTCGAGAAAATTAATGGTTATAAAGATGGTTCCTTTTTTACTCCGGGTTTCATCACAATGTATATGTGTCGTGAAACTATTCGTAAAGCGGTTGTACAGAAATTTGACCACTATTTTCCTGATTATGAGATTGATAGGATTGAGGATGTCTACGATTTGATACCACAAAAAATATCCAGAAAGAAAGCCAATGAGGTTGTTAATTCCTTAAAAATATGCGATCCTGCTGTAGGCTCTGGACACTTTTTGGTGAGTGCACTGAATGAACTCATTGCAACAAAAAATGATTTGAAAATTCTGGAAGATCGTGAAGGAAAATCACTACATCGTTACGAGGTAGAAGTAGTTAATGATGAGCTGATTGTAACCGATGAAGAGGGGGAACTCTTTGAATATAATCCCAATAATAAAGAGAGTCAACGCATACAGGAAGCACTGTTCCACGAAAAACAAACCATCATTGAAAATTGCCTTTTTGGTGTAGATATCAATCCCAATTCAGTCAAAATTTGCCGGTTGCGTTTGTGGATTGAGCTTCTGAAGAATGCTTATTACAAAAACAAGATTGAACTGGAAACTCTTCCCAATATCGATATCAATATCAAATGTGGAAACTCCTTAGTAAGTCGATTTGCCATAGATGTAGATTTAAAACAAGCTTTAAAGAAAAGTAAATGGACAATAAATAGTTATCGTATGGCTGTATCCACCTACCGAAATGCTGAAAATAAGGAGCAGAAAAGGGAAATGGAACGCCTGATTAGTGAAATTAAAAATAATTTCAAAACAGAGATCAACAATAATGATCCTAAAAAAACACGATTATCACAATTGGCATACGAACTGTATAACCGTTTTACAGGCAGTATGCTTTTTGAACCCGAAATACCTTACGGGAGTAATGTGGAAAAAAGACGCAAGGATGAACAGTGTAAAATAGAGGATGAAATAGCTAAGCTACAGAAAGAGATTGATGAAATTGAAAGTAACAAAATATTTGAAAATGCTTTTGAGTGGCGTTTTGAATTTCCTGAAGTATTGAATAATGATGGAGATTTTGTTGGGTTTGACGTAGTAATTGGAAATCCGCCGTATGTTAATGCTATAGAACTCAAAAAAAGTTTAACAGAAGGAGAATACAATTATTATAAAAATAACTACAGCACAGCTAAAGGCTCAACTGACTTATATATCTACTTTTTTGAACTTGGTTATTCTTTACTTCGAGATAATTTTTATCTAAATTACATTACGCCAAATAGATTTTTATCTGCAAGTTATGGGTTAGCTTTAAGAGAATTTATTCTAAACAAAACCAGTCTATTGAACATCGGTGATTACTCCAATGTTAAGGTGTTTAAGGAAGCATCAACATATCCGGTTACAACACTTTTTCAAAAATTACCAAACAAACATAACCTAAAAACTTTCACATTCGTTGAAGAGTTTCAGCCAATCAAATACAGATATTATAAAAAGGAGGATTTATTCTCGCTTAATGAGTACATTCTTGGTTTTGTATTGAGTGAAAAATATGAGATTGTGAGCAAAATAATATCTCAATCTGTTCCGCTTGGCAAATGCGGTACGATTAATGCAACATCAACAGCAAAAGAAGCTGATGAATTCCATTCTTTAATAAATGAAAATGAAGGCTTTAAGTTAATAAACACAGGAACAATTGATAAATTCTCTTCTACATGGGGAGAATCATATCTTGTGGACAAGAAGAAAAAGTATTTAAAACCCTATTTGCCTATGTCTGAATCAGCATTGGGTAAAAATCGTTTTCACTTATATTCTAATCCAAAAATTATCTTTGCGAAAATTGCAATTACTCCGGAGGCTTTTTATGATGAAAATGGGGAATATGCCTCAATAAATACAAATTGTATTCATACTTTTTCTGAGGATTTTATTCCTGAATTTGTTTTGGGTTGGGTCAATTCAAAACTCTTTCAATATATGTTTGAATGTTTTTTTGATGGACTTAAAATGTCTGGAGGCTATCTTTTATATTCAGCCCCCAACTTATTAAACACGTATATTAAACTCGCTTCAAAAGAAGAGCAAGAAAGAATAGCATTTGCTGTAAGAAAAGTTGTTGATACCAAGAAAAATGATTCCTTAGCTGATACAACAGATCTCGAAAACCAAATAGATCAATTGGTTTATGAATTGTATGGTTTGACAGAGGAAGAAATAAAAATTGTAGAGAATAGCTAAATTAGTGTAATTTTTACAAGTTGTTAATCCGGTTTTTATCCGTACCTTTGCAAATTGTACTTTCCATTAATTTTTTGAACCATTATGACATTGATCATCTTAGCTATTGTAATTATCCTGTTGATAATTGTGAATATAATTATTACTTTCTCGAAAAAGGGAAAGGATGAGGTGAATCCGCAAATTAAGAATCTGGAAGATTCGATGATTAAGTTTGATGCTACTTTGGAGAAGATAGACAAACTGGTTAAGGATGAATTCCAAAGAAATAGGACGGAAACCCATGATATTTCCCAGAAAAATCGCGAGGAACTTTCGAAAAGTTTAAAGTTGTTTGGGGATCAGTTTACCGAAAATACAAAAGAATTGAAGGAGTTGCTGAGACTCAATTTTGGAGAGTTTTCAAAACGTCAAGTTGAAATCAGTGAGCAAACGACAAAGCAAACCAAAGAGATCAAACAGTCGGTTGAAACGGAGTTGAAGAATATTCGTGAAGACAACACCAAACAGCTGAACGAAATGAGAGTCACTGTAGATGAAAAACTGCAAAAAACCTTGAATGAGAGATTGAGTAAATCGTTTGAGACCGTTGGAAAGCAGTTGCAGGCTGTTCAGGAAGGATTGGGAGAGATGAAAAATCTTGCAACCGATGTGGGTAGTTTGAAACGGGTTTTGAGTAATGTCAAGATGCGTGGTGGGATTGGAGAAATTCAGTTGGAGATGCTATTGGAGCAAATTCTGGCTCCGGATCAATATGAAGCCAATGTTAAAACCAAAGCAAACAGCGATAATGTTGTAGAGTTTGCCATTAAACTGCCGGGTCGGGACGAAACAGCGCCCAATGTATGGCTTCCCATTGATGCCAAATTCCCTAAAGATCGATATGAACAGTTGCAAGATGCATACGACGATGGAGATCCTGCTCATATTCAAGCTGCGCAGAAAAATTTGGAAGATACCATCAAAAGTATGGCTAAAGATATCAGTGATAAATATTTGGATCCGCCCAACACAACTGATTTTGGGATCATGTTCTTACCTTTTGAAGGAATCTATGCTGAAGTGGTGCGTAAAGCAGCTTTATTGGAAGATTTGCAAAGAAATTATAAGGTGATCGTAACCGGTCCGACTACTCTGGCAGCGATTTTGAATAGTTTGCAAATGGGATTCAAGACGTTGGCTATTCAGAAAAGAAGTAGTGAAGTTTGGCAAGTTTTGGGAGCAGTAAAAAAAGAGTTTGATAACTTTGGTGGGTTAATTGAAAAAGCACAAAAGAATATCCAAACAGGTCTCAATCAGTTGGATACGTTGGCAGGTACAAGAACCAGAGCGATTCAACGCAAGTTGAGAAATGTCGAATCTTTGAGTGAGAGTGAAGCTCAAGCTATTCTTTCTCTTCCGGATTCCGTTTTATTGGATGATGATGAAGAGGAATATGAAGAAGAAAATGAATTATAAAAGTAAATAATAAGTAAAAGATGAGTACAAAAAGAGTTTCCCCTCAGTGGATTAATAAATTAGAAGCTAACGAAATTTTTGTTTTTGGCAGTAATTTAGAGGGAATGCATGGCGGTGGTGCAGCTGCAGTAGCCAGGAAGTGGGGAGCGATTTGGGGACAAGGGGTTGGACTACAGGGACAAACCTACGCTATTCCGACTATGCAAGGTGGAGTTGAAACGATTAAACCCTATGTGGATGAGTTTTTAGCTTTTGCAAAATCACATCCGGAGCTCAAGTTTTTGGTAACGGAAATAGGCTGTGGTATTGCAGGTTTTACAGTGCAAGAGATTGCCCCCTTGTTCAAAGCAGCACTGGATGAAAATATTGAAAATGTCTATCTTCCTCAGCGCTTTTACGAGGTGTTGAGTCCGATGTAATAAACGGTAGTATCGTGTACAAACAGAATAATTGGTGCTTTCCTCAAAGTGTGTAATATTAGAGTGGGGAAAGGGGACAACAAAAGAGTAATCCCTATGCTGCCCCCCTTTTATTTAAAATACCAAATAAGAAATAAGAAATTAGAAATATGAAGCAAATCTAAGTATAAGTAGTTGATAGTTAGATAGTTCTAAATTCTAAATTTGCTGTTCGGTTGAGGTATTAGATGAAAAGATTGATTCTTGCATCGTCGGCGCGTTCCATATAGGTGGCAACACCGCCCACTGTAACGACATCAAGAAGTTCCTCTTTTCTTACGCCCATCATATCCATTGACATTTGACAAGCGATAAACTCAACTCCATTTTGAAGTGCTTGTTCACGTAAAGATTCTAATGAATCGATTCCTTTTTCCTTCATTAAGTGGCGCATTAACCGATCACCCATACCCCACATGGATAGCTTGGAAAGTTTAAGTTTGAGCGAGTGAGAAGATAACATAAAGGAGAACATTTTGTCAAAGAATCCTTTTTTAAGTTTGGGTTTGTTCACCTTTTTAATCACATTCAATCCCCAGAAAGTAAAGAATATGGTTACTTTATCGCCTGAAGCGGCTGCTCCATTAGCCAATACCATGGTAGCCAATGCTTTATCCAAGTCATCACTGAACATGATGAAAGTTCTGTTTTTCTCTCCGGTGCTCAATGTGGCGCCTTGAGTTGCTCTCTTGATTCCTTTTTCAACAATAGCTTCATAGATTCCTTTGTCAGAGGAGGTAGAGATTAAAAGGTTCTGTGTAGAGTTGCACCAGGCTTCAACATCTCTGATAAATCCGGGATCAGTTGAGGTTACTGTAATTTGATCACCACTGTTGGCATCATCAACTGCTTTGCGTAACTTTAGGATTGGTCCGGGACATTGTAATCCGGTTGCATCAATCGTGATCATGTTTTTTACTTCCCGCATGAAGCTTACCTGAGCGTCATCGGCTAATTTGGGTCCCTTGAATAGAGGGAGTTCTTGATTGACAATCGGAGCTACTGCTGCAGAGTAAGTAGTGTATCCCCCTGATAGATTTTTTATATCGTTGAAGTGATTCGCTTTCAAAATGTTGGAAGCCAAGTAACCTCTTAGACCAATGGCACAAAAGATAACAATTGGTTTATCTTTTGGAATTTCATTCATTCTGGAGCGTAATTCATCAACAGGAATATTGATAGATCCGGGGATAGTACCCATGGCAACTTCATCCACAGTTCTTACATCAATCAAGGTTACCTTTTCCAAATCGAGTTCTTTAACCTCTCTCCAGGAGACAATATCCATCTTTTTACTGAGGATATTGTTAGCAACATATCCGGCGATAGCGATAGGATCTTTAGCAGAAGAGAATGGAGGAGCATAACAATGTTCAACAGCCATTAAATCGTAGATTGTTTTTCCCATTTTAATGAGTAGGGAGATCTGGTCGATTCTTTTATCTACACCGTCATATCCGACTCCCTGAGCTCCCAAAATGCGTCCTGTTTCGGGTTCAAAAGTGATTTTTAAGGAGATACGTGTTGATCCGGGATAGTATCCGGCATGTGAACCGGAGTGTGTCCAGGAACTGATGTAGGGTATGTCGAGTGACTTTAGCTTTTTAGCAGCTAATCCGGTAGAAGCAACGGTGATGTCGAAAATTTTAGCGATAGAAGTACCAATTGCTCCCTCATAGGGTTCCTTGTTGCCAAAAACCATATTGTCGGCTACCAGTCTTCCCTGACGATTGGCGGGGTTAGCCAGGTAGTTCATCCAGGGTTTTCCTGTGATAGGGTGTGGAAACTCAATGGCATCACCTACGGCATAGATGTCTTTTACAGAGGTTTCCAAGTATTCATTAACCCAGATTCCTCTGGCTTCTCCAATTTTAATTCCTGAATCTTGTAAAAAGCCGATCTCGGGTCTAACTCCAATAGAAAGAATCACGACATCGGTTTCTATCATTTTTCCACTTTCGAGATAAACGAGAATGGAGTCCTCATTTTTTTGAAATTTGGTAACAGACTCGCCGAGGTGGAGTTGCACACCTTTTTCAGTAAGATGACGGTGAACAAGTTGAGCCATCGAGAAGTCAATAGGAGCCATCACCTGATCTAACTTCTCAGCAATATGCACTTGAGCACCCAGGTGGTGTAAGTTTTCCGCCATCTCTAATCCTATAAACCCGGCACCTACAATCAGCGCTCTACTAATCACTTTTTCGCTGACATATTTTTTAATTTTGTCGGTATCCGGAATATTTCTTAGTGAGAAAACACCATCCAGGTCGATCCCTTCAATGTTTGGTCTGATGGGGGCTGCTCCGGGAGAGAGCAAAAGTTTGTCGTAAGACTCTTGATAAATAACTCCATTTTCATTTTTAACATGAACGATCTTTTTCTCAGGATCGATTCTGATTACTTCATTCTCAATACGAACATCGACATTAAAGCGAGTTCCAAAGGTAGTTGGTGTTTGTAATAAAAGTCGGCTTCTTTCACTAATCACTCCTCCAATATAGTAGGGTAGTCCACAATTAGCGTATGAAATGTAACTTCCTTTCTCTAAAATGATGATTTCTGCGAGTTCATCATTTCTTCTAATTCTAGCTGCAGCAGTAGCCCCTCCGGCTACTCCGCCCACAATGACATGTTTCATGGTTTGTAAAGTTTTAATTTTGTTTTATGGTTGTTAGTTGTTAAATTTAAAATGACTATGCAAAGATAATTTATTACTCAATGGATTAGCATAAATTTCTAAAAACTTTTTCTCTAAACTACAGTAATCGTCAATATCTGTAATTTTAGAGAGTTGTTTATGCATATAAGATTTAAATTGTTCCATTTCTTCGGAACTGTATTGACTACTATAATCAGCACTTTTGTGCAAAAGGTCATGAGCAATGTAATTGTTGTTCCAAAGTTGGTAGTTATGGATTACTCTTTCATCTACCAATTGAGTCAACTCATTACAAAATAAGGTATAGTTATCTGATAATGATGCAATCTCTTTTTCTGAAATAGGTTCTGTAATTACCATAGAAACTTTTCCTTTAGGTTGGTTAATACCGTACAAAATACTCTCTAAATCCTCACCTTTTGCTTTGTTATAGATCCCACTTAACTCTTTTAGAAAGATCTCTCTCACTTTCATAAAGTCGCATGACTCATATTGGTAGGAGATGGCTATAGGTGTAATGTTCATCTCTATAAAGTGAGATTTAAAACATTTTCTTTGAGACATAGAGTACATTTTTATGAGTCCGGGATCAGTTCTATCAATTCCATCCTTAGTCCTTCCATTTCGTTGGGCAATCCATGTGGATCTCTTTTTCTGAGTGATGGTATATTGCAAATAATCGGATAGGGAAGTTAGCTTATGGTACAACTCCCGTGAGGTACCGCTCCGGTCTGTTTTGTACATCAGGCATGATTTTCCAATATCAATAATTAAGGGATTCATCATCAGATTACTCCCAAAAGAGATCTCGATGAGCTCGTCAATATTTTCGAAATAAAGCACTTGCAGTATCAATGCATCCATGACGATATCCCGGTGATTGGAAATAAAGGAGTATGCGCGATCTTTTCTCAACCTTTCAATTCCGCTAACTGTGAGTTCTTCTATTGTTTTCTTCATTACTTTTTTCGCTATAACCACAGCAAATTTATCGTGAAACTCTCTAATAGTTTTTAAATTGATAAACTCTTTTTGAAGAATTTCGAAGGGGGTTTCAGAAAGTAGCGACTCACAGATCATTTGAAACTCTTTGGAATGAGCAATTCTAACAAATGCTTTCTGTGCTTCTTGATCGTTATATGGTCTAATATGTTCAAATTGTTTTTCCATTTTTGATTATATCCTATTTTCGTTCATCAAAAAATTTAATGGGTTTACGTTTAATTTCAGGGGTTTGAATTTTTTGTATTGTCTCAATTGATTCAAATATTACTTCAGGAGCAACCCGAAGTCTGGCTCTAAATCTATCTTTAATCTCTTTCTCAATCTCTTCGCTTTGGTGTCGTGTTCCCACTTTGACTGTGAGTTGATCTGTCCCAATTTCGTTCGTGGATACATAAACCAGGTAGTTTTCAACATAGCTAATTTGATCTAAAACATCAAAAATAGCGTAGGGATAGAGTGTGGTTCCCTTAAATTTGATCATCTGATTTTTTCTACCAATAATTGGACTAATTCTGGGCGTATTTCTGCCACAACTGCATGGTTCGTAGTGAAAACGACACATATCACCTGTTTTGTATCGCAATAAAGGCATCGCTTCAACTCCCAAAGTGGTTACCACCAATTCTCCATATTCTCCCTCTTTTACCACATTGCCGTCATTATCAATCAATTCGCAGATAATCAATTCCGGATGGAGGTGTCCTCCCTTTTGAGCTATACACTCTGTAAAACTGGTAGACATTTCAGTTGAAGCATAGGTTGAGTAGAGCTCAATATCCCATTTTTCTTTAATTTTTTGTCCCAATAGATTGAGTGAAAAATCTTGTTCCCGCAAATTTTCACCGATACAAACTGCTTTTTTTACTCCAAACTGATGATAATCAATCTGGTTTTCCTCTGCATATTGGATGATTTTGAGTATGAAGGAGGGGACTACGATGAGGGTATCAGGATTTATTCGTCGGATCGTATCCCATTGTAGTTCAGGAATTCCATTTCCCACTCTGATGATACCGGCACCCAACATGCGAACACCTAAAAAGTAGGCTAATCCGGCCATAAACCGTTTGTCAATCGTGGTCATCAATTGAAAAATATCACCCGGTTTGGATCCTGTTCCCATGAAGGAGATTGCTTCATTGTAGGCCAAACGTTCCAAATCACGATCACTCATAGCAAATGTAACAGGATCACCCGATGTACCGGATGTAGTGATATAGTCTATAATTTTCTCTTTTGGAGTGCATAAGAAATCTTTGTTATGCTCGTGTAGAGCAGACTTTTCAGTGAATGGGATCAACTGTAATTGCTCCATTGTTTTGATCGACTCTATCTCGATTTGTTCTTGTTTGAACAAGTTTTGATAAAATGGGGAGTGTGCTTTCAAATATTGTAAGGCACTTTGTAGCTTTTCTTCTTGAAAAGCTACGATTTGTTCTAAAGGTTGAAATTCTATGCTAGGATCTGTAATCATAATAATTAGTTGATAATTTTTTCACTTTTAAGCCATTCAATCATATCGTTGAACCAAGTGTGGATCTGATCTTTGGGATTAGGATGGGCTCCGAATCCATGTCCACCTGTTTCATATAAAAGTAGTTTTGAAGATATGTTCGCTTTTTTTACGGCTTCTGCCATGAGCAAGGCATTATGATAATCCACAACTGGATCATCTATTGCTTGTATAATGAGGATATTCTCCATTTCGGAATGAATGTTTTTTTCTAATGACATTTTTTGAATCAACTCTTCCGATTTTTTTCTTCCTATGAGGTTTTTTCTGGATTTTTCGTGAACGTAAGGTCCCTCCATGGTAACAACGGGATATACCATTACAGTGAATAAAGGCTTGAGAGATTCCTTCACTTGGATTCCCAGTGGTTTTAAGTAGTTCTCTTTGAAGTAGGTGGCAGCAGTTCCCACTAAATGTCCTCCGGCAGAAAATCCAATTAATCCAACGCGATCAGCTGAATAGCTGTATTCTGAAGCACGTTCTTTGACGAGCTGTATGGTACGTTGTATGTCTTGAATCATGGCAGGGTGACGGTGTCCCATAAAACCCACCCGATATCTCAAAACAATAGCTGTAAATCCTTCAGCAGAAAGCATTTTGGCAACATCATGTCCTTCATGTTTCATTCCCAAATGGTGATAGCTTCCACCGGGACAAATAATTACCGCAGTGTGGTTATCCTTCCCAGGATCAGGGCTATAGTGATAGATTTTTGCCCATCTGCATGGAATAGTAGTGTTCTTCCAAATTGTAACATCCTGTGCATTAAGGAGTTGAATTGATAAAATGCAAATTAAACTATAAATAAATGCTCTTTTCATAATCATCCAATTGAGTCCATTTGGGGTTAATTAATTTATTATCCTCAATATCAAACTGAACAAGGTAATAAACTTCATCATAAAAATTTAATTTTGAATTCATTCCGGGTGCACATTCAAGGTAGATCATTTGTTTCGGTTGAATTTGGAAAGCTTCACAGATCTGTTCTGCCAAGGAGCAGGTTACTGAAGTGATTGTTGTCCCGGGATTTTCTTTGTATAGTTCTGTAACTATAACGATAGTTTTTTCCCCTTTTTGTGAAATTTTTAATCCACAGCGGGAGGGCATATCAAAGGAGCCCTTAAAATCAAATGTTTGATCTATATGATAATGAGTTAATTCCATACTATTTTAATTTTTAACGAATCACCTGTTTCCCAAAAGATTGGTTTGCTAATTCTCTTTTTCGAGGAACAAAAGTGCCATCTTCCATCTCTTTCATGATCACTTGTGTAAAGAGTTTGAACATCTTTAGCTCTTGGGATTCATCTTTGTAGAAGCTATCCCAGGCATATTGATAGAGCTCTTGTAGTTTTTCCGGACTCATGTTTTTAGGCTGATATACCACTTGTCCGGCATTATAGTTGTTCCAATCTTTGTCAAATATTCTTCCTTGACGATACAAGTCATCCCAAACTTTGGTATGTGGGAATGGAGTAAGGATAGTAAACTCAGCGAGGTCTAGGTTGATTTCTAACAGGAAGTCGATCAATCGTTTGATATCATCTTCTGTTTGGTCATCCAAGCCTAATAAGATCGTTCCTTCAACACCAATTCCGTGGTCATGGTATCTTTTAATTCTCTCTTTTATAAAATCTGAAGTATCAAATACAGCTTGATACACATACCAGGCACCCGCTTTTGCGGCCAAATCAAGAATTTTTGGATCATCAGCAATGGTATGACTGATCCATTTCTTTTTGAGTGGTGCGATAGCTCTGAATAGTTCTGCTACCCATTCATGATCTTGGGCGAGTGAGTTATCAACAATAAAGAGGCGATTATTTTGGATGCCGGCCATTTCTTCCACCACCTTATCCATAGGGCGTGCTCTGAACTTTCTTCCTCCTAGATAGGAAACAGCACAGGGATAGCAACTAAATCGACATCCACGGGAGGCGTGGAAAAGATCTACCATCTGCACCCCTTTATGGTTGTATAGTGAGTGGTTGAGCAGGTCTCTTCTAGCAGGTCCTACCCATTCAATAGGAGGGTGTTCATTGAGAAAGTTATATACCTTTTTAAGCTTTCCCTTCTTGAAATCATTCATAACCTCTTCCATTCTTCCTTCAGATTCCCCTAAGAAAATAGAATCAGCATGAAGCATTGTCTCTTCAGCATGCAACATAGTGGAAATTCCTCCAAAAATCACCTTAATACCTTTGTCACGATAGATTTTGGCAATTTCGTATCCACGCTTAATTTGGACTGTTAGCATCATAGAGATACCCACAAAATCGACCGCTTCATCAAAATTGAGTTCTTCCACATTTTCATCGGTAAAGGAGACTTCAACATCTTCAGGTAAGGATGCTGCCATCACTACCGGACCGTGAGGTGGAAGATTAAAAGTGGTCTGTCCTTCCAGTTTTCTCCATTTAGGATAGATAATTTTAAATTTCATATTATCAGTTTTTTAAATTATATTTTACTACTTTTTTGGATATCATTCATAATTGTGTTAACACCTAAAAATTCGGCACAAGTAATGATAGAACCGATACTCACTCCTAAAAATCCGTGAGAATTTATATTTTGTCCTGTTAAAAAGAGATTGGGGATTTTAGTTCTTTGTGAAACCAAAGTTTGCACGGGGAAGTTACAATCACGTTGAATTCCGTAAAGGGAACCGTTTTTAGTTCCTGTATAGTCGCGGTAAGTTAAGGGAGTAGAAACATTGTAGTATGCAATTTGTTCTTTGATTCCGGGATAGTGCTGTTCTAAGTGTTGAATCATTTTTTCCGCTTTTTCCTCTTTGAATTCTACGTAATCCGCACCTCTTTTGCCAACGGAAGTGTGTTCCCATTTTTTGACTTCATCGAATGAGAGATAAGAGGAGATTTGTGCGCTGTTGGCAAAAGGTCCATCTCCTTGGCGGGCTTGCTGCATATAGAGGAAACTCATTGGCCAGTCAGGGACTTTGTAGTCTTGGGTATACCATACCGAATCACCTTCAAAATGATAATGATTGTAATTGAGATAAGGAACCGAATCGGGTTTAAAGCCAAGATAAACAGTCATGTTAGAAGCGGTATTTTCCATGTTTTGTATCCGAGTTCTATACGCATTACGAATGAGGTGTGATTCTATTAATTCTACTGTATTTGCAGGGTGAATATTGGAGATGAACTGATTGGCTTCAAACTGTTCATCCCATTCGGTTAGTACGGAAACAGCTTGAGTCTGGTTACAAACAATCTTTTTTATCTTACAGTTCTTATAAATTACCCCTCCATTGTTTTGAATTGAATTGGCTAAACTTTCTATAATAGTATGACTACCATCTACCAATCGCCAGGCACTACTAATGTAAGAGTGAAGCGTTAAAGCATGTACATATACCGGTGTTTTATCCGGGTAACCGGCATAAAGGGTGTTTGTTGCAGCCAAAATGTTTTGTAATACAGGATCATTAGTAAAGGAATTGATAAAGCTACCAACGCTCTTTTTAATAAAATCAGACTCAATAAAAGTGGTTTGATTGATCTCTTGCAAGTTGTAGAGGGGTGAAGCATGAGCAATTCGTTGAATTTCTAGAATATAGTTACGAATTCCATCTCGTTCTTTTGGAAAATATTGAGATAGTTGATCAATAAAGTTTTCATATCCCATGGCATAGGCATACTCTTTGCCTCCCAAAGTAATTTTTTCAAATCTGTTTTCATCTAATTTTCTCAAATTAACATCTTTGAGGATATCGAAATATGTGAATAGTTTGTGTAGAATTTCTCCCTCCCCCAAGCCACCGAGATAATGCATTCCGGTATCGAAGGTATATTCATTCCGATGAAATACTTGCAGACATCCTCCAAGCTGGTGATGTTGTTCAAATAGCGCTACTTTATAGCCATGTTTACTGAGAATATAGCCACAAAGTAGGCCACCTAAGCCCGTTCCGATAATAATTACATCATACTTCATGATTGACTATTAAGAGATTGAACATCAATTTCGAGATCAAATTTTGTATCGGGAGGAATTGAAAAGTGCAAGTTTTTAGGGATATTGAGCCCATTTTGTAAAACAGAGCATAACCCTTCCTCCCCCTCAATTATATAAATATCCAAATGAGGATGCACCATAGCAGCCAAATAAGGTAGCTCACCAAAGCACACATTCTTCATCTTTATTGTTCGATATTCACCCACTTGAGTGATGATCTCCTGATAATTATTATTATTTTTTAAGTTGCGTTTTACTCTTTTTTCTACACCATATCCTTTATAAATATATTGTGCAGCTATCCATTTAGACCAATAGTGAGGACTCTCTATCTCGCTTGCTAATGCGGCATAAGAGGTGTTAAAATATTGGCGCATCTGTTTTGCCACTTCCTGGTATGGTCCCATTTTTTGACACTCTTGGTAGGAAATTCGATCTCCAACTTGAAGGGTAATCTTTCCATTTCGTAGCAGTAGCTCCTTTTTGGGCAGGATATGACCAAAACCGTGTAGTGTAATGGGGAGCAGATCTAATTGTAATTCTTGAGCAAGATAAAAAGCTCCTTTATGAAAACGTTTAATGGAGCAATCTTCGGAGCGAGTTCCTTCAGGGAAAATGAGGATTGAATAACCGGCATCAACAATATTACGCAGAGGCTCAACACTTTGTTCAATGTTTTCCGTGATAGGATAAAAATCAGCAAAACGGAGGGGCAAAGCATAGAAAGGGGTGTTCCAGGTCCATTTGTTGGTCAGTGCGATAATGTTGGGATGAAGTCCTAAAATAGCAGTTAAGTCAATGTGAGATTGGTGATTAGCAATGATGATCGCAGGTTTTTTGAATTTTTCGGGATCATTACCCCGAACTTCATACTGTACTCCGGGAACCCGTCTTGTGCATAGACATGAAATATCCTTAAAGAACCGATGATAGAGATGTTTTCTTTTTGCTTTGGGTGCAAAGGGGATCATCATAACCGGAATCATGAGATTGAGAGCCAGTGAGCCTAACACAAACCAGGCAAAAGAGTAGATTGTTTTCAAATAATCTATTAGAGTAACAGGTTGGATTCGCGGTTTACCTTTCTTATAAATCATCCAGTTGAAAACAAGTGGCGTTACAGTATAGGTCATAATAACTACACTGATCATCCCGATGATGCTTACCTGCGCCAAAGAACGCATGGCGGGATGTTTACTGATGATGAGCGTGCCAATACCGACCAACATTGTAAATGCTGAGAGGATTACGGAGGTCTTATAAGAAACCAACAGTTCCTTCTTATGTGCATATTTTTGTACCATTCCTTCCATCATAAAGATTGCGTAGTCATCCCCTAATCCAAAAATAAAGGTCGCCAGGATAATGTTGACAATGTTGAAAGGAATATTGAAGATTCCCATTAATCCTAAAATCCAAATCCAGCCAATTCCCATAGGTAGGAAAGTAATGAGTGCCAACTCGATACGTCCAAAAGAGATCAGAAGGAAGAAGGAAACTAACAGGGCGCAGACAAAAAGTACAAGATTAAAATCTTCATATAGAATCGACACCATCGACTCATTACTCATTGTTCGATTGAAAAGGAGTGTGTTCTCAAAGTAAGATAATGGAGAACCAGCCAACTCTTCAGGATCTACAGTAGGGTAGAGCAAGGTGATAATCGCTACTTTACCCTCTTTTTCGATAATATAATCATCCAATAATCTCTTTTGCAAGCTCGAAATGTCGATCTGTTCTACATCAAAAGGGGTATTGATCATATCCACAAAATGGTCAAAAGTATGGGCATGAAAACCTAAATCGGCACTACTTTTTTCAATCCCATAGCCGATTTTTTCTCCATGAGTTTCCCAAAAATGGTTCCATTTTTCAGCTTGTGCATGATTCCACTTTTCGGAGTGCATCAGTGTTCCAATTCCTTGAATATGTTTGAAGTATCCCAACTGGTTCATAGAATCTAAAGTGGGGTAGAGCGCCTCATATTGTTGCAGTGCTTGTTCCAGGTTGGGGGCGTGTGTAACAAGGTAAAGGTAAGGCTGATTGGTATTGGTTACCTTGCTGATTTCTTCCAAATCCCGCTTCTGATCAGGTGTCATATAGCTTAAATTGCTAAAATTGACATCGAATTGAACACGTTGTGAGAAGTAACCGAAAAGAAGTGTCAAGAGCAGAATGACAAGTCCGAGATAAGGAAGTCTTTCTAAACGGGATGAAGCAATACGGTTCCATATTCGTTCAGATCGATTAGGTTGACTCTCTTTTTTTATTTGTTTTTTAAAAAAGGGGGGGAGGAAAACCAATACAAAGAGCAAAGTTCCTGCCAGAGTAAGTGCAGAAAATAGTCCAAAGTCCTTGAGTGCATCTGATTTGATAAAGAGTAAACTCAAAAAGGCACCTATTGTCGTTACACTTCCGACAGTGAGTGGAAACCAAATTTCACAGGTAGTCTGATCAGGATCAGCGGTATCTTTAAAGTGGATGATAAAGTGGAGTGAGTAATTCAGTGCGATTCCGAAAATAGCAGAACCGGCACCGATTGCAATAGTTGAAATGCTCCCTTTCAGAAATACCATAGCAGCTAAACTGAAAAGTGCACCGAAAATTACCGGAACAACCAACAAAATCAAATGAGTGAAGCGTCTTAAATAACGGTATAACACAAAGAGGATAATCAATAGAGCGATGGCCATGGAGATAGCGCTATCCTTTTTAATTTGTGTAGCATTAGATACACTGACCGGAATTGCTCCGAAAAATGAGGTGTGATATTGATCTTTTGTTTCAGCATGGAATTGTTCAATCTCCTTTTCTATCAATTCAACAAAAAGTTGATTTTCTTTGGTCTCAGAAATGGCATTTTTAGCCACAACCATCATGAAGATCTGATCTTGTTCGGGTGATAGTAAGTAGCCTGTTTCAGTGCTAAAGTTCTGAAATTCACCCATTTTTTGTAATTTTTGCAATGTTGGAATTGAGAGATGAAGCGGATCTTTGACAATGTTTTCTTTCATAAATCCACCTGAAGGGAGCACCAACAGTTCTTTGTTGCGATTCATCTGCTTCTGTACGAAAGAGTCATCGAGTTTTTTCTTCAATTCTTCTAATTCCTCTTGTGAGGTATAAATGGGAAGGTGATCCAAGATCACATTTTGAATTTCACTGATACTCTCCTGGTCAATCTGATAGATGATTTCTGTGATATAACGATCACCCAAAGCTGCTATCTGTTCGTGTAAAATTTCAATCCCTTCAATAAGTGCATCAATGGTATCCTCAGATGTTTGATTTAATTTCAGCGAGAAGATAAGCTTATTGGAGAGTTTGTTGTTCTCATACACAAAGTTGACGAGCTCGGTTTCTTTGCTGTTAGGCAGAAAACTGGAAATATCTTCTTTGAAACTAATTTTTTTGACAATTAAGAAGAGGAAGAACACTAAAATAGTTAAAAATGAGAAAAAAAAGAAAGGTTTTTTTCTAAAAAAATGACTACAAGTAGCGAGAATTTCTTTCATGCCATTCTAATTTGGGTTTTACAAAGGATCAACTCTCCTTTTTAGGGTTACGTTTGAATAAGTTAATAAAAAAATGCACCCCTTTTTTAGGATAAAAATAGATGAAAGCGAGCAAAGTAAGTAGCGTATTAAGCAGAGAGATTCTTGCAAAATCGATAAAAGGCCTGAAATGAGTTACCCGAATATCTTTGGGGGGATAATAAACATGGATGGGAATATCGATAACTTTCACCCCACGCCACACATTTCTAACTAAGATCTCCAATTCAAAATTGTATCGATCTGTAAGCCAACGTTTCTTTTCAAAAACAAAGAGTGGATAATACCTGAACCCTGATTGGGTATCAGGAAGTGGGATTGTTGTTTGAAGTCTAAACCAAAAGTTGGAAAAGCGGTTAGCAAAGCTGTTTTGCTGGGGCATATTTTCATGATCAAATCCACGACTACCTACGATAATTGCCTTAGGATCTAACGTTGCTTTTTCGATAAAAAGAACAATCTCATTGGGATCATGTTGTCCATCACTGTCGATCGTGATCATGGATTGATACCCTAAATTACGAGCCAAAGAGGCGCCTCTTTTGAGCGCAGCCCCTTTCCCCTGGTTAGGGTATTGGTGAACATAATGAAAGGGGAAATCGCTTTTTCCCTTTTCAAACTCTTCTATGACCTGTTTGGTGTTATCTGTTGATCCATCGTTGATAACCATAATGGGTATGGGTACAGCGGCAGATTGTTCCAACACCTTACACAAAAACTGAGCATGATTATAGGTGGGAATCAGCAAACAGACTTTTAATTCTGCAACTTTATGTTGTAATTCACTATTCATTATGATATTCATAGAAGAATTCTGCTTTAGTCAGTAGTTCACCTTTTGGAGATCTTAAGTCTACTTTGGCGTATGGACGCTCGTTTTTGCTTGTAATTTGCATCTGAACAAAAACAGTAGGAGTAACTTTTGGGTCAACGGGTAAAATATACTTTACTTGAGGTATTTCCCTGATGATAATGTTTTTATTTAATCGATTTCTAATTAGAATCTTAAAAAGAAGAATAAGATAAGCTCCGGGAACCACAGGCTGTCCAGGGAAGTGTGCCTCGAAAATAGGATGGGTCAGATCAAAACTAACCTCATATTTAGAGAGGGGGTCTGAATGGGGACTGAGAATGCTAAAGTTAAACGGATCACCAAAAGATGTCATAAGTTGTTATTTTTTTAGAATAAATAATTGATTATCTATAGGAGTGTTAATTTTCATTTTACTGAATTGGATGGTTGTCGAATCACCATTCTGATCCAGCATCATAAATTGAGTTGCTAACATCTCTTTTTTGTCTATAATTAGAGTGATTTTTTGTATAAATTTCTTTAAGTTTCTATTTTTAGGGGTTAAAGTAACTCGGTATGAACTGTTGTTTTCCTCTAAAAGGGTACTGAAATCTTTCTTATTCTCAAATATGGATCCATTGATAGAACTTTGAACCAATTTAGAGATCTCTTCATATAAGCGAACACTATTATCTTTAATTACTCTGGCTGAATCACCTGTTTGGGTGTAGATCTGCGATCCATTTTGAGCAAAAATGAACCTAGGATTGGCTGTGTACTCCCAACGAAATTGCTTCTCTTTTTTATAATACATCGTACCTTTCAGTACTGATTTCTCCTTCAGGATACTGACCTCTTTAGTTTGCACAAAATCAGAGCTAATGGTTTGAAATTGTGCCGTTTTAGATCGGATCTCTTTGATAACAGAAGGAACTTGTGCGTCAGGTATCTTTTTGTAATCCGTTTGAGCAAAGAGTACAGTAGAAAAGGTTAAAATCGAAAGTAAGAGAAACACTATTTTTTTCATTGGAATATTATTTTTGAACAACAAGAAAAACACCAACAATGATTACCAATACTCCGATCCATCTTGTGAGAGGGATGGTTTCATGGAAAACAAAACGAGCAGCTAATACTCCGAAAATATAACTGATACTGATGAGCGGATAAGCCATGCTAAAATCAAAACGTTTGAGTACAAAAAACCAGATCAATGTAGCGGCCGCTATTGTTAGACCACACAATGCAAAGCTGAGATTGGTAAACACGGTTTTGAAAAATTGGAAACTCCACTGAAACGGTCCAAATGCAATTAATGCTTTCTTCAAAAATATCTGAGAAGCAGCCAATAGGGCAGATTGCAGTGTAACTAATGATATTAATTTGAACATACGGATAATAAGATTAAAGCATGTGTGCTGTTTTTATAATGATTATGAAATAATATATGTTGAATTTTGTCTTTTTTGCTCTCTTTTCTGTACAAAAGTGGTTCAATATCCTGGCTTTTTAATATCCTTGCAGATTGTATCAGTCCGAACCCGGATGAGGTAAAGTAATCTCCCGATAAGTGTCTGTATATTAATTGAGTAGGATTATCTTTCCCTTCAAAATATAACTTATCATATACGGAATCATTTTCAATGTCTCCGTTGGTTCCCATCATAACAGCATCAATCTCTGATAAACTGAGTTCATTTCGATTCAAGAAGAGCCGTATTTGTTCTTCAATATTGTTTTTTTCGTGATGATGAATCAACTGTATGTCATTGATTTCAGCGTAAGTATGTTCGTTTTTTTCGTTGGATAGGAGTATTGAGTTGCATCCCTCTCCAGCTACAGTTCCGGAAGTTGTTGCTTTGTGCATATCTTCTATTTGAAAAGGAGACCTTTTCCAAAAGCCTACTTTCCTTAGCATTAAGTGATAATCCGGTGTCATTTCATCACAACCATTAATGAGTGCATTGGAGAGCATTCCCATTTTAATCTGTAGAAAACCATCGAACAGGGCACTTTCTAAAGATATTCCCAGGTGTGAGAAAGTGGTATTGTAGTTGTAGCATTTGAGCATAATGGCAATCTGAGAACTGATGGTGTTGTGTGTAGATTGAATAAAGTGGGTGGGTTGTAAAAACTGTTCATTTTGCTCAATCATGGCACTCAAAAACTTCTCTGTGTCCTCGATACATCCTAGTCCGGTACCTGAAATAATCGCATCGGGGATCTCCATGCCACCATCTTGTAATGCAAGTAAAGCACCAACAATTCCTCTTTTGACTACTTTACTCATGCGTCTCAGCAAAGCGGGAGAGATATATTGTGCAAATGGGGGATCAATACAACGCAGATAGTTTTCTTCGCCCCACTCTGGCAGGGTCAATGTTCCTTCCTTCTGTATTGATATGGAACCTATTCCGTTAATAAATACGCTATGCTGTTTCATACGTTGTTACTAATAATGATAGAACTATTATTTCCTCCAAATCCAAATGAGTTTTTAAGGAAATGTTGGATAGGGTGATTGAGCATGTTGCTTTTAATCGGTTCAAAGTTCAGTTCCTCAATTTTATTCTGATAGTTGAGGTTTTGAGGTAAAAATTGATTCTTCATTGCTAATATAGAAAGTATAATCTCTACTCCTCCCGCTGCACTGGTAGTATGTCCGGTAAGAGCTTTAGTAGAACTAATCGGAGGTACCGGGGTAAAAAGCTGTTGAACGGCAATTCCTTCCGAAAGGTCGTTGTTATGCGTTCCGGTGCCATGGGCGTTGATATAATCGATCTCTTGGGGTTTTAATCCACTCATTTTAAGTGCTTTTTGCATTGCCAGGAGTGCCCCTTTTCCATCTGGAGAAGAAGCAGTTTGGTGATATGCATCACAAGCATTTCCGTAGCCACTGACGAAGCAGATTGGTTTGATATTCCGTTTAACTGCATGTTCTTCTGTTTCTATGATAAGATAGCCGGCACCTTCACCTAAAGTGATTCCATTTCGGTTCTGATCGAAAGGTTTGCACGGGGTTTTATCTAAAATCATCAGTGTGTTGAAGCCATTGAGATGAAATTTAGTCAAACATTCTGTTCCTCCCACTACAACCATGTCGAGATAACCTGCCTTAAGCATGTTTGCACCCATAATCAGTGCGTTGGCAGCCGAAGAACAGGCGGTAGAGATGGTGGTGCAAAAACAGTAATTACCCGTTTGTTCTACAATTCCTTCAGTGCATGCTCCACAATCATGGATGTTGATATACTGGTTATGCAGATCATTATGCAAAAAATCGAAATAATATTGCTCGCTCTTTTCCATTCCCCCTACAGTAGTCCCGGAAATTAATCCAATCTTATGCTCTTCGATTTGTTCAATTTTTGCCTCTTTTAAAGCTTCTCTGACTGCTAAAATGCCGAGTAGAGTAGTCCTACCAATAATTGTCTGAGAATCTATTTGACACAAATCTTTCAATTCTGCATCACTCAGTTTTACCTCACCAACCGGAAATTCATGGTGAACAGAGTTGAGATATTGCATCTTTCCAATGCCACTTCGAGATTGCAATAGAGATTGGAGAGTTTCCGATCGGTTATTCCCAATGGCAGAGATGATCCCTAATCCTGTGATAGCAATTCGTTGATTCATTATTTTGTTCTGTGTTCTTTGATATAAGCCGCCATCGTCGTGATGGAAGCAAAAATTTCTCTTCCCTGATTGGGGTCGGCCAATTTAATGCCATATTTTTTTTCCATTAACACAATGAGTTCTAATGCGTCAATAGAATCTAAACCCAAACCATCTCCAAAAAGAGGCGCATTTTCATCAATATCCTCCGGGGTCATCCCTTCAAAGTTCAATACTTCAATAATTTCTTTTTTGAGTTCTAAAACTAAATCTTTCATAATTAATTGTTTATGAGTGTATTAAATAAAAATCAACTTCATATTTATTTTTATAATAATCCAGATAACCTATTAAAGCATAACGGTTATCCTCCCATTTTATTTGTTTATGTAGTGTTTCTATTATGGATTTTTTATTATTGGGGGGGGTAAGATACAGGCCGTTTTCTCCATAAATACGGTGACGGATGGCTATCTCTCCTATGACAATGTTGGGCAGTGTATAGACAAAGAGTGAGGGACTGGGATAGTAATTGCTCTCATCACTGATGGTGTTTTGAAACATGGTATCACTCTCGATAGAAGAGTGAGAGCATGCCAGCAAGATTTTCATCTCTTCCTTTTCTTCTGCAGATAAAGAGTTGAGGAGCAATTCTGCTGCTAGAAATCCCAATTTAGCCAATGGATCCATTTTAAAAAATTTGGGATATGTTAACTTAAGTTCTTTGTACAGTTCACTAAAAAATCGGGCATTAGGCGTTGATTGATCTCGCTGGAACAGAAGTTCTCCTTGAAGGATCACTTGGTGATTTCTGATTGTAATTGCTCTTTGAACGTTATGCATCCTTCCCCCCTTTTTTTATTAATAAAACAACATTACAACCTGCAAATCCGGAAGCAGTTTTCAAAGCAAACGACTTATTACAGTTTCTTTCAGTCGTAACAATATCAAGAGGCTTTGAAATACCTAATTCCTGAAACCCTATAGTTGGAAAGATAATTCCCTGATTTAAAGCGTGTGCTGAGAGAATACTCTCGATCAGTCCGGCGGCCCCTAACGTGTGTCCGAAGTAACCTTTGTAGCTGTTGACAGGCAGATGCAGCAAATTGGCACGTTGGAATGCAATTGACTCCATCTCATCATTGTACAGTGTCGCAGTGCCATGCGCATTGATGAACGAAATCTCCGACAGATCAACTGATTTCAGCGTTTTTATGAGTGCGCGATAGAGTCCTTCGCCGGTTCGGGAAGGACCGGAAATATGGTTGGCATCATTGGTGACAGCACCATTTTCAATCGAAACGATTCCTTTTTTTGTTTTTGAAAGTACAACTGCAGCAGCTCCCTCGCCAATATTCAAACCGTCACGATTAAGGTCAAAAGGACGACAAGGGGTAGGAGATAGTGCTTTGAAAGATTGAAAACCGGCAACCACAAAAGGGGTAATCAAATCAGCACCCACTACAACTAAATGCTCGTAGGGTTGATTTTCAAGTATCGATTTTCCTATTAGTAGTGCTTGAGTCCCTGAAATACAAGCATTTGAGAGGATGATAGGTTGATTATTGTTTTGAAAATATTGTGTAACTATTTCCGCACTTTCCCAGATATGAACTCGTTCAGCATCAAAATTGTGCTGTAAATTTGAATCCAATAGTTCAATATTTCCTTTTGTGGTAGAAAATAGGAACAAAACATTCTTCTGTTTAGGATCGATTTGGGCGGTTTTAACTACTTTTTGGATGACATATATCATCAGTTGTTCAAAAAAAGTAAACTGCTCCTTTAAAGGTAAAGTATTGGTTTGATCCCAGATTTGGTTCCATCTAACTCTGTCAATCTGTGATAGCATAGCAGTGGGTTCACTCTGTGTTAACCCTTTCACCTCCTGCATTCCCAATTTACCTGCTCTCATCTGATCAAATATCTCTTGAGTGTTGAATCCCAAGCTATTAACAATGCAGTCTGCAATAATATTTACCCCCTGATTGTATTTCATTTGATCTCTATTTTAGATGTTCCTTTTTCCATTTAAGATAAAACTCGGGTGCATACAGTTCCAAGCTATACTCTTTATTTAAAAATGTTTGTACAGATTTGGCTGTTGCACATAACTGACCGGTTTTATTATTAATCACGTCATATTCAAAAATGATTTTTGCAGCTTCTGTTTCAATAAAAGTAGCTTTGACAGTAACTTCATCACCGTATACTAGAGGTGCTTTGTATAGAATATCCAATGACACCAGTGGTGTAAAAAATCCATTGTCAAATACAAAAAGATAACTTAATCCATGTTGGGCACCAAATGCTTCACGGGCATCTTCAAGATATTTAACGTAGCTTCCATGCCATACTACACCCATTGAATCTACTTCGCTAAATCTAATTTTTAGCGTTGTCTCAGCAGTTAATTTTTTCTTTTTACTCATTTCCTATTGCAATTTTAAATTCTCCATGTGCAATATCCCGACCTGCACATTTGATCGTTCCGTTGACAATTTTCATGTCTCCAAATTCCGTTGTGATCTGAATATTGGTAGATAAAAGATCACCTTGTTTTGGCAGTTCAAAAATAGCAAATTTTTTGATAGCACCTATGAATCCAATTTGAATTTCCTTATGAAGTATGTATTTATTGTAAATTCCTAAGTAAAGAGCACAAGTTTGAGCAATGTTTTCCACTAAACCACCCTCTGAAAGATAACCCTGATCCATCAGTAATGTGTCCTTTTTGATTAAAAATTGAGTAACACAGTTTTTTTGATCCGGATCTAATGCCAGGACGCTATCTACAAAGATAAAAGGAACTCTTTGTGGAAGAAGATCTTGAACATTTAAGCGGGTAATATCAAAATTAAGTTTTGTCATATTCAAATAAAGTTTATAATTGATATTTGAGATATTCCCAAAGTGGTCCTCTTCTTTTTTTTCTTCTTAATCGAGCAATCATCTCTTCATGAGGTTCATCCGGGAAAATCCATCTGTTTTTTGTACGGGCGGTTAAATCTTTTAGTTGATTTACTGGGATTGAGTCGGAAAGATAGTATTGAGGTTCTAGGAGGTTTCCGTTATTAATTTTCCCTTCCTGGAGGGCTAAGTGATGTAGTTCAGTGTTGGGGTAGATTCTCATTCCAATAAAGGGAAAAATAATTGTGTTTTCTAGTTGGTCGCTATTTTGGATGGTTTCAAGTAAACTCTCCTCTGTTTCACCTATCCCTCCTAAGATAAGAAAATGGCTATGGAAAATTCCCACTTGATTGCAAATCTCAGTGGATTCTATAACATCACTGAACTTGAACTCCTTACGATAGTTGATTAACTGTTGATCAGAAAAGGAGTCTGTCCCAAATTCAATATGGGTTAAACCTGATTTTTGATAGAGCTCTAAACGTTTTTTATTGAGATTTTTGGGAATAAAATAGGCTCCCCACCTGATTTTGACTCCACTTTCAATAATCCGATGGGCTAACTCTTCGTTGTAATCTTCATGTATATTGAAGACTGAATCAGTAAAAAAGAGATAAATGTTTTTCTCTATTTGTGACAGTTCTTTAATATTTTCTACAATCAATTTGGAGTCCAAAGTGCGTACGGTTTTTCCTTCAATGAGTGGATAGGTACAGTAGACACAGTGAAATGGACATCCTCGTTTGGTTTGGATATTTAACATTCCTCCCTCATCAAGGTAGAAACGAGCTAGTTCAGGTTCAAATTGTACATTCAGATGCGAAACATATTCGGTTTTTTTATAAGAGTTCTTATTTTTCCAAATTCCTGTAACAGTATCAATCTCTTTTTTATTTTTAAGGGCTATACTGAGGTCACAAAGCACTTTTTCTCCCTCTCCAACAACAATATAATCAACTCCCAAGTAGTCGGATATTTCTTGTGGAAAAATTGAAACGGCTGGTCCACCGGCTACAATGGGAGTGGAGCTGTTTTCTCTGATTGTTTGGCAAATAGTATGATAATGTCTCATAAAACTCTCTTGAGCGTAATAATTCACATCATCGCTATTGCGAAGAGAGAGTGCAATAAGATCGTATTGTTTTTTTAGCAGTTGTTGACGGAGTGAATCGTAGGTGTTGAAGTTGAAATCGAATAGATCTACCTGCCAATCAGGAAAATGGTCATGGATGTAGGTTTTGATATAGGAAGCACCTATGGGATACACCTTGTATGGTATTCCGTATGTATTGGCCGATATCAATAAGATTTTATTACTCTCCATACTTCTTTTTATTGATATTTAGATCTTTTATTTGTTGATCCCAAAATGGGAAAAAATTGTACCATTGTGATGGATGTTGTTTTAAAACTTTTTCCAATTGTGCAACATATTTTTTTCCCATTTGAACTGCTTGTTCTTTTTTTCTACCGGAAAACTGATTGTCACTTACCTGGTCTATGTAAACGCGGAATTTTTTGTATCCGGTTTTAATTACAAAAATTGAGAGCACAGGTATTTCCAAAGTGGCAGCAATCTGATATACTCCTATAGGAAATTTGGCATCGTATCCAAAAAATGGAGTAGTAAAATCTTTGATTTCATTGTAGGTCCTGTCAGCGGGCATGCTTACTATATTTCCTGATTGTAGCGCATTGTGAATCTCAAAGATATAATCACCGGTTGGATTAAGAATAATCGGTTTGATTTGATGTTCAGTAAAAATAGATTTGCGCATTCGTTGGTATACTTCTGCTTCACCTCCAAAAAGGATAGGGTGAATAATTTTTAGATTTTCTTTAATGGTGTAACCAAAAAGTTCGAAATTGCCGACATGGGCACTAACTAATAAAAACCCTTTCTCTCCATAATAAAATTGATCAAAGAGAGTTTGGTTAATAATCTCAAAGTGAAATCTTCTCTTGGGATTGCCCAGCATTGAAAAACGATCTAAAAAAAGCTGTCCAAAGCTTTTATAAATGCGGAAAACGAAAGGGAGATGCCATTTTCGATTTTTATTACCTACTTTTTGCGCATACCAACGCATAGCACGATATCCTTTGCGATCAAAAATAAGATAAAAAGGGATCACAAAGTAAAGTACAAGGTAGAGTAATCTCAGGCTCCCATATTTGAAGTAATAAAGTACAAATTGTTGTCCCCACTTACCTCCTTGAGTTTTTCCACTCCAAGCTCTCTTCATGGGCACGTTATGAGTTAACTTTTTTTTCTATATAGTCATAAAAAGCACCTAATGTTTTTACATCGGTCATCTCTTCCGGTTTTATTTTGAAGCCAAACTCACGTTCTACTATTACAACGACATCTACAAAATCTAAACTGTCAATTCCTAGATCTTCCTTAAGTAACGCCTCTTCATTTAATAGATCTTCTTCAATTTCGATCTCTTCAATTAAAAAAAGATTAATTGTTTCAATAATTTTACCTCTTTCCATCTTTATAGTTTTAGTGTTTATTGATGTTTTTTTATAATTAAAGCACTATTGGTTCCTCCAAATCCAAAAGAGTTAGAGAGAATATAATTTAATTTCTTTTCAGTTGTTTTATTTATGACATTGATTCCGGCACTCTGTTCATCCGGTTCTTCAAAGTTGATATTGGGAGCCATAAAGTCGTGATGCATCATTAAAATTGAGTATATAACTTCACTGGCTCCTGCCATCCAGCACTCATGTCCCGTCATACTTTTGGTTGAGCTGACCGGTGTTTGATTCCCAAACAGTTTATTGATAGCCAACGCTTCAAAACCATCTCCCATTGGAGTGGAGGTGGCATGTGCATTAATATAATCGATTTGCTTTGGAGTGAGTTGTGCATCTCTAAGTGCCATCGACATTGCGCGGTACGATCCTTCGTTTGTGGGTTGTGAGATATGTGATCCATTGGAGGAGAATCCATATCCAATTATTTCTGCTAAAATGGGTGCTCCTCGTTTGACTGCATGTTCATACTCTTCCAAAATAAGTGTAGCCGCACCACCACTGGGAACTAGTCCATCTCTGTTTTTATCAAATGGGCGGGATGCTTTAGTGGGTTCGTCAATCCGTACGGAGAAAGCACTGAGTGCGTCAAAACTTCCCATTGAGTACGCATTGATCTCCTGCGCTCCACCACACAAAACCATATCTTGCATGCCGTGTCTGATAAAGTGGTATCCCATACCTAATGCGTGAGAACCACTGGCACAGGCAGCACTGATGGTGAAGTTAATCCCTTTAAGCTTAAAAATAGTGGAAAGATTCATAGTTACTGTTGAATTCATAGATTGGAATATGGCACCGGAACCCAACAGCGTAGTGTCTTTTCTAAGTTTTATAAGTTCGTGTGCTTCAATTACAGCCTTGGCTGAACTGTCATTCCCATACAGAATTCCGATCTCGTTATTTTCAAGATAATCATCATCAATCAAGGCTTGTTCCAGTGCTTCCAAAGAAGCAATATAAGCAAAGATTCCTTCTTCAGCGAGTCCGGTACGTAATCTTCTGTCTAATTTCCCTTTGAGATTAGGTACTTCTAAAATTCCTGTCAGTGGGGAGCGAAACCCCATTTCGGTTCTGAAAGGTTCAATCCCAATTCCGGATTTCCCATTTTGAAGGGAGAGTAATACTTCCTCTTTATTTTTTCCAATGCTGGAGTAAATTCCCATTCCTGTGATTACAACTCTTTTCATGCTCTTTTTAGATTAAGTGTATAAACCTCCATTTACAGAGATAACTTCTCCGGTGATATAAGATGCGTTTTTAGAAGCTAGAAAAGCTACTACAGCAGCAACTTCTTCTGGATTTCCAAAACGTCCCATAGGGATTAAGGTTTTGAGTTCTGATTCAGGTAATTCGGCAGTCATGTCAGTATGAATGAATCCGGGAGCAACACAATTGACAGTTATTTTTCTTGGTGCAACCTCTTGTGCCAAAGCTTTAGAAGCACCAATGATACCCGCTTTTGCAGCACTGTAGTTTGTTTGCCCCGGTAATCCTTTGATTCCTGATAGTGAAACCACATTGATAATTCTGCCGTAACGCTTGGTCAACATGCCTTTAAGCAGGCGGCGAGTAGTGTAGAAAAATCCGTTGAGGTGTGTATTGATGATGGAATGCCAGTCTTCATTTTGCATAAAAATCATCAAATTATCTTTACGAATTCCGGCATTGTTAACTAAAACTTCAATTTGATCATCGGGGTGATCCTTCTCCCATTGCAGGAGCGCCTGGTCAACATCTTCTTCATTGGAAACATCAAAAGGGAGCAATTCACCATCTCCTCCTTCAGCTCTAATGAGTCTAAGTGTCTCTTCTGCCGCCTCTGTGTTAGAGTGATAATTGATAATGACCCGATATCCCATTCTACTGATAGATAAAGCTATGGCTCTACCTATTCCCCTAGATCCACCGGTTACTAATCCATATTTCATATTGAGTTCTTATTTGTTGTTCATATTCATAATCCACTCTTTCACTTTAAGAATTTCCTCATATTTGGGAGTGTCCTCAATGAATTTGGGGACGATAGAGCGAATCTTTTCGTATTTTTCCTTGGTTTGAGATCCTATTTTTGAGTGATCTTCTATGAATTCGTATGCCTGAGCAATGGCAATCAGATAGATAGCCATTACCTCAAATCCATTTTCAATTACCTGAGCAGCAATGAGAGCACTGTTGGTACCCATGCTGACAATGTCCTGATTGTCATTGTTGTTGGGGATAGAGTGAACATAGTTCGGAAATCCTAATGTTTGACTTTCAGCAGTAGTTGATGTAGCGGTAAATTGCATAGCTTGCATACCTAAGTTGAGTCCCAATTTGCCATGGTTTAAAAATGGGGGGAACTGCTGGTTTAGTTTATCGTTCATGAGGAAGTTGAGTTGTCTTTCCGCTAACATGGTGAGACGGATAATCGCAATTTTCAACTTATCCATCTCAAGGGAGATATAATCTCCATGGAAATTACTTCCATGATATATTGTTTGATCACGGTAATCGACAACAGGGTTGTCATTAGAGGAGTTGATTTCGTCCAAAATAACCTTTTCAGCCTGGTTAATTGTATCTAAAACAGGACCCAATACTTGAGGAGCGGAGCGAAGTGAATAGTATTCTTGTACTTTTCTTGATAAAACCTCTTCAGTAGGAAGGTGGTCATGATCTTTATCATATCTCTCTCTAATTAACTGACTGTCTGCAAGAATTGCACCCATCATACCGGCTACTTTACGTTGTCCGTAGTGATGTTTTTTGCTATTCAATTGGATAGAGTAGTGGTCATTACAGGATGAAACTACTTCATTCACCATCGCAGATGTCATAACAGCCAGGTGGAATAGTTTTTTTGCCTGAACCAAATTGATCAACGCAATCCCACTCATCACCGAGGTACCATTGATCAGAGAGAGCCCATCACGAATATAAAGTTGAAGAGGATCTATTTTCAAAAGTTTCAGTACAGAGTGAGTTGTTGCCTTCCCCCCCTTATAAAAAACTTCACCTTCTCCAATTAAAGCCAAAGCTAAATGAGCTAACTGAACTAAATCTCCACTTGCTCCCACACTTCCATGGTGGTAAATAACCGGGTAGATTTCATGGTTAATGAAAAGTTGCAGTTGAGAAATGGTTGAAGGGTGTACACCTGAATAACCTCTTAAAAGGGAGATTAAGCGGCAGATTAAAGCAGCGCGAATTTGTAAAGGAGTGAGTTCTTTACCTGTTCCTGTTGCATGACTGCGTACGAGATTGTACTGGAGTTGTGTGATATCTTCATCATGAATCCGATATTGTGCCATTGGGCCAAAACCGGTGTTAACTCCATAAACTAATCTATCTTTTGAAAATTTTTGTAAAAAAAGAAAGGATTGCTCTACATCTTGGAGAGCCTCGCTATCTATTTCAATAGGTTCTCCCCAAATGAGTTTGACTAGTTCATCAAAATTGTGATAATGATTGGTTAAAGTCATATTATGAATTCTTCGTTATTAATACTATAAATTTTTACTATAAAATAAGACCCGCAAAGATACAATTTTTTTGAATATTGTATAAGAAATTTAAAAGAACAAAAAATCTGAACACAAATAGTATTATATTCAGACTTTAAAACCAAAAAAAGAGTAGGTTATGAATTTTTAAAATTGAAAAGTGAAACCGCCCGAAAAGTAAACAATTCCGTATCCGGCTGAGGCATAAACTCCAAAGTTGGGAGTAAAGAAATACTTGATTCCAGCATAGACTCCCGGTGTAAAAAGGAAATTGATATTGGATTGATTTTCCCAATAAGTAAATTGAAAGCCTACCATGGGACCTCCAAAAAAGTCAAGGTTGCGAACAACAGAGTAATGTACCTCTGCGCGTGCACCCAAAAGAGTACTCCAACCTTTATAGGCAGCAGGAATAAGATGGGGCATCTGAGGATTCCAAAAAGAGTAACCGATATAACCTCCAACACCCAAAGTGAGACCCGGAACTCTAAAAAGATTGTCAACAATACCGGCGGTGTAGCTAAATTCTATAGGTAACCCTCTAAGAGCTACTCCGGTACCAATGTTAATAGTATGATCCCCTTTTTGAAAAACAGGAGATTGTGCAGATACTAAACCGGCTGTAAAAATAGCTATGAACAATAACGCAAGTTTTTTCATAATTAAAAGATGTTAAGTTTTCAAAAATTAGAATTTACGAATGCAAAAGTACAACTAAAAATGGAAAGATGGAAACTTTCAGTGAAATATTTTACTATTTTATAGCTTACTCGGTTGAACTTGTGAGTTGAATTTTATTCACAAATAACGCAAATTAATCCATTCTTTCTCCTTATTTTATTGATACGGAATATCTTTCCTCTTAATTCTACTTTAAAATTCTCAGTAAGGCATAATTTAATTACAGATTTTTTCTTCTTTTATTTTTGAAATAATAAAAAAAGGGGGGGCAGGATGGATATTCCTCTTTAATTATACTAATTGCCCCACTCTCAATATGACCTGAATGTTGTAAATGTCTTTATTTTTTACATCACTGAAAAAAAAAGCAAAAAAAGGAGCAATAATAGCTCCTTTCAATGTTTCAATAACTTGCGGAGAGAGGGGGATTCGAACCCCCGGAAGGGTCGCCCCTTCGACAGTTTAGCAAACTGCTGGTTTCAGCCACTCACCCATCTCTCCTCGCATTGCAATAATGGGCGCAAAAATACATAATTTTTTTGAATTGATGAGTGAAAAAATTTTTTTTGAAAAAAAATAACACTTTTATTATTTTTCTTGTATCTTTGCCGAAAATTTTAGCTGATGAAGTTTACTGTTTTTCAAATTGCTGAACTAATTGGAGCTACCATAGAGGGAAATCCTGATGCGGAAATTAGAACTTTCTGCAGGATTGAAGAAGGAATACCCGGTGCGCTTTCTTTTTTAGCCAATCCTAAATATACACATTATATATACCAAACAAAGGCTTCTGCCGTGATTGTTAGTGATGATTTTGTTCCGGAAGAAAAGTTGACAACAACTTTAATAAGAACAAAAAATCCTTATGCTGCTATTGCACAATTGATGGCAATCTACGAAGAAATGATGAAGCCGAAAAAAATAGGAATATCAGAAAAAGCACATATTGATCCTACAGCTCAAATTGGGAAAGATGTCTACATAGCTGAGTTTGTTAGTGTGGGAGAAGGAGCCGTAATCGGTGACTATGCGCAACTCTATCCACATACTGTGATTGGTGATAGAGGGGCTGTGGGAGAGAAGAGTGTTCTTTATGCAGGGGTTAAGGTGTATCGCGACTGTAAAATAGGTAAAGAATGTATCATTCACGCTGGTGTAGTTATTGGAGCTGATGGGTTTGGATTTGCCCCCCAAGATGGGCAGTATCTTAAAGTACCTCAAATAGGAAATGTTATTATTGAGGATTATGTCGAGATTGGTGCCAATACTTGTATCGACAGAGCTACAATCGGATCAACCATTATTCATTCTCATGTGAAACTGGATAATTTGATTCAGGTAGCGCATAATGTAGAATTGGGAGAGGGTACTGCTTGCGCCGCGCAAGTGGGAATTTCCGGATCTACAAAAATTGGTAAAAAAGGAATTATTGCAGGCCAAGTGGGTATCACGGGGCATCTCCATATTGGAGATAATGTGATTATTGGTGCTCAATCAGGGGTGATGACTAACATCGAGGATAAACAGATTATTTTGGGCTCTCCTGCAATTCCTGTTTCAGAAGAAAAAAAATTAATTATATATAGAAAGAAATTACCGGATTTGTACAAACAAGTGAGGGAATTATGGAAAAAGTATCAAGAAGATGAGTAACAATTTTATTTTTATTTAGAATTAATTTTTATTTATGACGCAAAAACAACAAACAATCGCCGCAGAAGTTGCCTTTTCTGGACGAGGATTACATACAGGGAAATTAGCCAATATTACTATTAAACCGGCTCCTGAAAATCATGGAGTAGTCTTCCAACGGATAGACTTACCAGGTAAGCCTATTGTTCGGGCTCATATCAATAATGTAGCCGATACTTCACGAAGTACCAACCTGAGAGAAGATGGTGTTGATGTTAAAACAGTGGAACATCTACTTTCTGTATGTTCGGGAATGGGAATTGATAATGTGGTGATTGAAATTGACAATGAAGAGGTTCCTATTCTGGATGGAAGTGGAAAAGAATATGTAGAAAAAATTCAAAAAGTTGGGATACAGTCTCAACAGGCTAATAGAGAGTATTATACTGTTGAAGAAGTTGTTATGTTTGAGAAACCTGATCAGGGGATCGAATTGATTCTCATGCCTTCACAACATCAAAAGTTTACTGTAATTATTGATTATGGAACTGATGCATTGGCGAGTCAGTGTGTTACTCTTAAGGATTTGTCTCAGTATGTCCCCGATGTGTATGATAGTAGAACATTTGTATTCCTTCATGAATTACAATTTTTGGTTAAAAATAATTTAATAAAAGGGGGGGATCTAAATAATGCGATTGTTTTTGTGGATAAAAAACCAAAACAAGAAGAGTTGGATCAGTTGGCGCAGTTTTTTGGAGTTGGGGATGTACAAGTAACTAAGAATGGAACCCTTGATAATGTGAAACTGCGTTATTTGAATGAACCTGCCAGACACAAGCTTTTGGATTTGATTGGTGATCTATTTCTTCTAGGGAAACCTATTAAAGGTGATATTATTGCAAAAAAACCGGGGCACTTTGCTAATACGGAATTTGCAAAATTGATTGCTGAAGTGATGATCCCTAAAAAATAATAACTATTTATTGTAACTTTTTCTTTTTCTGAACGTATGAGGATATGTTCTTTGTGTCTATAAGGCATTAAAAGGAAAAGTTAATGGTTTGAATAACGGCGACTGTAAAGTCGCTGTTGTTTTTTGTCTTTCAAGAATGCCATTAAGCAACAGAATTTACTATAATAATTTTTGTATCTTTGCACTCAATTTTAAAGATTGAAAAATGGCTAATTTTTTAACTAAATTATTTGGTTCTAAGGCTGATAGAGATTTAAAAGCCTTGACCCCATATTTGAATGCTACATTAGAAGCACATAAAAAGATTGAGAATCTTTCTAATGATCAATTGAGAGCCCTTACAACTGAGTTTAAAAATAGAATTGCAACTGCAATTCAAACTGAAGAATCTCGAATTCAGGAGATTAAAAACGAATTGGATATACGCTACGATATTGATGTTGAGGAGTCGGAAGTATTATATAAAGAGTTGGAAAACCTGGAAAAGAAAGCGTACGATAAAACTCAGAATATTTTGGATGAAATTTTACCGGAAGCTTATGCGGTGATCAAAGAGACTGCCAGACGTTTTAAGGAGAGTGATCAGGTTGTGGTTACTGCAACAGATATGGATCGTGATATTGCAGCATATAGAGAAACGGTACATATTGAGGGTGATCAGGCGATTTATAGTTCTACCTGGTCGGCAGGTGGAAATATGCTGAAATGGGATATGTGTCACTATGATGTCCAAATTATTGGTGGAACTGTCTTACATCAAGGGAAAATAGCAGAGATGGGAACGGGAGAGGGTAAAACTCTCGTAGCAACACTGCCCGTTTATCTTAATGCGCTTCCGGGGAAAGGAGTGCACGTGGTAACAGTGAATGATTATCTTGCAAAACGTGACTCTGAATGGATGGGATTAATTTTTGAGTTTCATGGCTTAACCGTGGACTGTATTGACAAACACCAACCTCACTCGGAGGAGCGTAAAAAAGCATATTTGGCTGATATTACCTACGGAACGAATAATGAGTTTGGGTTTGATTATTTGCGCGATAATATGGCGGGTAATATTGGGGAGCTAGTTCAAAGACCCCACAACTATGCCATTGTCGATGAGGTGGACTCCGTTTTGATTGACGACGCAAGAACCCCATTGATTATTTCCGGCCCTACCCCTAGAGGAGAACAACAGGAGTTTCATGTTTACAAACCGATTATTGAGAAGTTATATAATGCACAAAGATCGATGATTAATGAGGTGTTGGCACAAGCTAAAGCCTTGTTGGCAGAGAATCCCGATCCAAAACCTGAGGAAGAAGCAGCAATTCTCTTGCTGAGAGCCCATCGTGGATTGCCTAAAAATAAAGCACTCATCAAGTTTTTGAGTGAACCCGGTATGAAACAACTACTCCTTAGAACAGAAGGCTTCTATATGCAACAACAAAATAGAAATATGCCGATTATTGATAAGGAACTCTATTTTGTGATTGAAGAGAAGTTAAACTCAGTGGATATTACTGAAAAGGGAATTGATCTGGTTTCCAGAACAACAGAAGAATCTAAAATGTTTTTAATTCCTGATGTAGGTGCTGAAATTGCAGAACTTGAAAAACTGAATCTTGATCCGCAAGAAAAGACGAATCGTAAAAATGATATCTACCGCAATTTCTCGATTGCATCTGAAAGAATTCATACTATTCATCAATTATTGAAAGCGTACACTATGTTTGAAAAAGATGTAGAGTATGTGATCATGGATAATAAGGTGAAGATTGTGGATGAGCAAACCGGTCGTATTATGGAGGGGAGAAGATATTCTGATGGTTTGCATCAGGCTATTGAAGCTAAGGAGAATGTGAAAGTGGAAGCAGCAACCCAAACCTATGCAACCATTACGCTTCAAAACTATTTTAGAATGTACAAAAAATTGGCTGGGATGACGGGTACTGCAGAAACGGAAGCGGGTGAGTTTTGGGATATCTACAAATTGGATGTCGTAGTGATTCCTACAAATAGACCTATTGCTCGTATCGATTCGGAAGATTTTGTGTATAAAACTAAGCGGGAGAAATATGCTGCAGTGATAGATGAAATTATTAGACTGCACGAAGATAAACGTCCTGTATTGGTCGGAACAACTTCGGTTGAAATCTCAGAGTTACTCTCACGTGTTTTGAGTACTCGTAAGATTAAACATAATGTTTTGAATGCTAAATTGCACCAAAAAGAAGCAGATATTGTAGCAGAAGCGGGACAGCCCGGGACTGTAACGATCTCTACCAATATGGCAGGTAGGGGTACCGACATTAAGTTGGGACCTGGTGTCAAAGAAGCAGGTGGATTGGCAATTATAGGTACCGAAAGACACGATTCCAGACGAGTGGATAGGCAGCTCCGTGGACGTGCCGGTCGTCAGGGTGATCCGGGTAGCTCCCAGTTTTACGTTTCACTTGAAGATGATTTGATGCGTCTTTTCGGTTCAGACCGAATTTCTAAAGTTATGGATAGAATGGGCTTGAAGGATGGGGAAGTGATCCAGCATGGTATGATCACAAAGTCGATAGAGAGAGCGCAGAAGAAGGTGGAAGAGAATAACTTCGGTATCAGAAAACGATTACTCGAGTACGATGATGTAATGAATAAACAGCGGAGTACCATTTACCGTAAACGTAACAATGCCCTCTTTGGAGATCGTTTGGCGATTGATATTTCGGATATGTTCTACGATGTGTGCGTTAAATTAGTGGAAGATAACTATGGCAATAGGGATTTTGACTATTTTTCCACGCAAGTAATATCCATCTTTGGTATGGAATCGCCTTTTTCATATGATCAGTTTATACAACAGAAACCACAATTGTTGATTGATCAGCTTTATGATGCAGTTTATCCTAACTACAAGGTAAAAATGCAACACCTTGCACAGCAAGCATTACCCGTTTTGAAGCGTGTAGCACATGATAGTGGAGGTCGGATAGAGTTGATTGGTATTCCAATTACTGACGGAGTAAAAACCCTTAACGTGGTTGCTCCATTAAAAAAATCTATTGAAACTGACGGTCGCGAAATGATTCTTTCCATTGAGAAGGGAATTACTCTTTCTGTGATAGATAATATGTGGAAAGATCACCTTCGTGAGATGGATGACTTGAAGCAGAGTGTTCAAAATGCATCTTATGAACAAAAAGATCCTCTGTTGATTTATAAATTAGAGTCTTTTAATCTGTTTGATACGCTTTTGAATGATATTAATCAGGAAATTGTCGGATTTTTAAATAAAGGGGGACTTCCTGTTCAAGAACAACCACAGCTTAAGGAGGCACAGCTACCTGAATCAGAAACTAAGAAGTTGCAAACAGGTCGTGAAGAGCTGGGCGGCGGCAAATCAGTTGCCGGAGGAAAAGGTAATGCTCCGATACGTGTTGAGAAAAAGGTGGGAAGAAATGAACCTTGTCCATGTGGAAGTGGTAAGAAATATAAACATTGTCACGGGAGATAGGAGTAAATTGCTCTGATTATGGCTACAGTGACTCTTTCTGTTATCAATGATCTTTATAGTGATCAGAGGCTTGATAAAGTGTGCAATTCCCTGATTGGGATGGGGTTTGATGTGAAGTTGGTAGGGAGACGTTATTGGAAATCTCCCAAAGTGAAACGTGTATATAAAACAAAAAGGATTCATCTCTTGTTTAAAAAAGGACCTTTTTGTTATGCAGAGTTCAATTTACGACTCTTTTTCTATCTCTTATTCCAAAAAACTGATATTTTAGTAGCTAATGACCTTGATACCTTGCTTCCGAATTTGTTGGTGTCTAAAATTCGGCGGAAGAAATTGGTTTATGACTCACATGAATATTTCCTGGGTGTTCTCGAGATTCAGCACCGAGCCCCTGTGAAATGGGTATGGACACAGATTGAAAAATGGTGTTTCCCCCAATTAGATCATATTATAACAGTAAGTCAATCGATAGTAGATCTCTATCGTGAAGAATACGGTAAAGAGGTACATTTGGTACGTAACATTCCGCTACTACGTGAATATAAGCCAATTAATAAAGATGAGTTAAAGTTGGAGTTAGGTATTCCGTTAGATCAAAAAGTGGTCATATTTCAAGGAAATGCCATTCATAGGGATCGGGGAGGAGAGGAAATTGTTCAGGCAGCGCCCTATATAGAGCAGTCAGTAATACTTATTGTAGGTGATGGGGATATGGTTCCGGATCTTAAAAGTTGGGTCAAAGAGCATCAGTTGGAAGATAAAGTAATTTTTACCGGAAGAGTAGCACCGGAAACATTGAGAAAATATACTCAAATAGCGGAACTGGGTGTTACGTTTGATAAAAACGTAAGTCCTAATCACTATTATAGTTTACCTAATAAACTGTTCGAATATATTCATGCCTACATTCCTATTGTTGCTTCCAATTTACCGGAACGTAAACGAATTATTGAGACTTATGAAGTAGGCGTGGTGATAGATGATCTTTCACCTCAATCAGTAGCGACTGCCATCAATGGGATTTTACAGGATCCGAAACGTTATGCACGCTACAAAGAAAATTGTGTACAAGCAACACAAGAACTCAATTGGCAAAAAGAAGAGTTGGTACTACAAAAAATTTACAAAAATTTATAAAAAAATAAGGCGACCAAATGATCGCCTTTTGCTTTATTATGAGTCCTTTCACGAGAACTCTTATGTAGGTTTGATTATTCTTCAGGTTCAAAATCCTCTTTTCCTACTCCGCAAAGTGGACAAGTCCAATCATCTGGAAGATCTTCAAATTGGGTTCCTGGTTGGATTCCATTTTCAACATCACCTACTGCCGGGTCATAAACATAACCACATACAACGCATACGTAATTCATAGTTTTTTAATTTTCAGGTTAATAATTATTTTAAAGATTGCTCATCTGTAGATTACTCTACAGAGGCAAAGTATTTCATAAATTGAATTCTTTCAAAAACTTCAGGATGCTCAACCTGATCCATACTTAATTTGCCGCGAAACTCATCAATGGTTTTGTACCCTTTGCTTTTCATCCAGTTTCCGATTTCCTCTTTGATAGTTTGGATTACAGAAAGATCATTTTTGTACAAAACACTTGAGATCTGTACAACCTGAGCACCTGCCAAAAGAAATTTCACTGCAGTCTCTCCATTGTGAATACCTGATGTAGCAGCAATATCTTTTTTAAGTTTTCCGGATAAAATAGCAACCCATCGAAGTGTTTCAGCATAGTCGGAAGAGGAAGAAAAAACAGATGCTTGTACAACCTTTTCATTGTGAATGTCAATATCCGGACAATAGTGGCGATTGAATAGTACAAATCCTTTTACATTATTATAACGATCCAAACGGGTTAACAGATAAGCCAAACTATTGGAACTATTACTCATTTTAAGAGTAACAGGAATTATAGCGATCTCAGCTATCTTATTGACAATCTTGAAGTAGGTACTTTCTATCTCTTCGGAAGTAATATGAGGATTGGAAGAGAGCAATGATATATTGAGTTCAATAGCATCTGCACCTGCATCTTGAATCTTTTTTACAAAGGAGATCCACTCGTTTGAAGTTACACAGTTAATGCTGGCAATTATCGGAATACTACTCAACTTTTTAGCTTCACGAATCAACTCCAGGTATTTATTGAGGTTGTTCATGCGAGTATATTCCTTGATATAGTCTAATGATTCCGGGTAACCGTAGTCGTTGAGGTTGATACCCTTACTTGATTCCGCCATGATTTGCTCTTCAAAAAGGGATTTTAATACTAAAGCACCCGGATGATATGCAATCACCTTTTTAATTGATTCAATGTTTCCGGTGAATCCGCAACTGGCAATAACTACTGGATTTTCAATGGATAAGCCCGCATAAGTTGTTTTTAAGTCAACCATAAATCTCTATTTTTGTTTGCTCTTTATTTCAAACTACAAATGTATATAAAAAACATGATATAAAAAGTGTCAAAAATGTAAAAAAAACACATAACTTTGCCGATCCAAATTTGGGGAGAAATATTAAATGAAAAAATTTTAAAACTTAATAATATGAAAAGAAGATTAATTATTGTAATGGCTCTATTGAGCATTTTGACTGTAAGTCAGGTATCTGCACAAACTCGAGTTGGAGTAAAAGCAGGAGCAAATTTTTCAATGATGACAAAGAAATACACCCTTTTGGGAACTGAGTACAAAGAGGATCTCGGTACTCATGTGGGTTTTCATGTTGGATTTACTTCTGAGATTCCACTGATTGCTAACTTGTATTTTAATCCAGGTTTATTCTTCTGTTCTAAAGGTTATACACAAACAACAGAAGTAGCTGGATATACAAATAAATTTACTTTCAACCCTTATTTTATTGAAATTCCACTTCATATAATGTTTAAATTGCCGATCTCTAATTCTGCTATTTTTGGATATGTAGGACCCTATTTTTCTTATGGTATTGCAGGAAATTGGACTAATAGAGAAGAATTATCCGTAGTGGAACCAAAGATAACAAAAGATAAAATAAAATTTGGATCAGAAAAAGGCGATCATATGAAACCATTTGATATGGGATTAAATATTGGAGCTGGTTTTGATGTAAAACATTTTCAAATTTCTGTTCAGTATGCAATAGGGTTAGCAAACCTTACACCCATCTATCCTGAAAATTGTAGTTTTAAAATGAATGTTCTTTCTGTATCTGCTGCATATTTGTTTTAACATTTTGAAGGATTGAATACACTAAAAAAACAAAATGAACTTATGGTAAGTTCATTTTGTTTTTTTATTTATATTTGCAAAAAAAAGTTGTAATATGGAATTACTTGACTGTAAAGAATTTAAAGATACACGATCCGGATTTGGAGATGCCTTGTTGGAGTTAGGAAGAACCAATCCCGATCTGTTTGCACTTTGTGCGGATTTGACAGGTTCCTTGAAAATGAACCATTTTGCTAAAGAGTTTCCGGAACGTTTTGTTCAAACAGGAATTGCAGAGGCTAATATGATAGGTATTGCTGCTGGTTTGGCATTGAGCGGAAAAATTCCATTTGCCGGAAGTTTTGCGGGATTTGTAACAGGAAGAGTGTATGATCAAATCAGAATGGTGGTTGCCTATTCTAATACCAATGTCAAAATTGCAGCATCTCATGCGGGAATTACATTGGGTGAAGATGGAGCAACGCATCAAATTATGGAGGATATTGGATTGATGAAAATGTTACCTAATATGGTGGTGTTAAATCCTTGTGATTACAACCAAACAAAAGCAGCTACTTTTGCCGCAGCTAAACATATTGGACCTGTATATTTGCGTTTTGGAAGACCAGCCGTGCCTAACTTCACACCTGTTGACCAACCTTTTATAATAGGAAAAGCAATTCAATTGAGAGAAGGGAATGATGTTTCCATTTTCGCAACTGGACATTTAGTATGGCACGCATTAGTTGCAGCGCAACAACTTCAAAATGAAGGAGTTTCAGCTGAAGTAATCAATATTCACACAATCAAACCGTTGGATAATGAAGCGATTCTTCGAAGTGTGGCAAAAACGAGATGTGTAGTTACTGCAGAAGAGCATTTGATGAATGGTGGTCTGGGTGATTCCATTGCTCAGTTGCTATCAAGAAAATTACCAACACTCATCGAATATGTCGCAGTTGATGACCAATTTGGAGAATCCGGAACTCCTGAACAACTACTGAAGGAGTTTGGCTTAGATGCTTCTAATATTGTCGATGCAGTTAAAAATGTACGTCAGCGCTTATAAGTTACCATTGTTTGTTCCATGAATCATATCTCAGACGATCAAATTCTTGAACTTTTTGCCTCTGAAAAAACTAAAGAGAAAGCATTTGGGTTATTGATGCGTAAGTATAACACAAATATTTATCAGACAATACGCCGTATTGTATATGTTCATGAAGATGCAGATGATATTACTCAAAATGTATTGATTAAGTTATGGAACAATCTTTCCTCTTTTAGAGGTGAATCATCCCTTAAAACATGGATTACTAGAATTTCTGTTAATGAATCGTTAACTTTTATTGAAAAAAAGAAAAGGATGCTTCAGTTGGATGACGAAGAATATGTAACCAGGATTTTGAATTCGATTCCTGATGCCGAACAATCTATTTCCAGTGAACAAATTGTTGAATTGATACAGAAAGGGATTCAGTCTTTACCTGAAAAACAGAGAGTGGTCTTTACTTTACGCTACTATGATGAGATGCCCTATGAAGAGATGTCTAAAGTTTTAGGAACCTCTGTTGGAGCATTGAAAACATCATATCATTTTGCAGTAAAAAAGATTGAAGAATTTATAGAAAGCCATTAAACTTTTTAAAAATAAAGTAGTCCATAATACGATAGAAGGGAAATCTAATGACAAACAACATCGATAAATATAGAAAACAATCCGATTTTATAGCTCCTGAAGGCTATTATGAGGAGTTGTATGAGAAAATGATGAACAAGATAACCAAAAAAGAAAAAAACATCTTGTTTACTCGTCGCTCTTTTATCTATTCAGTTGTTGGTGGTGCTATTGCAGCTGCCGTAGCTCTATTAATTGTTTTTAATCTTTCCATATTTACAACCAATGACCCTCAGCCACAATCTACTCCATTGTTGGTTGCCGAAGACAATAGGGAAGATTCCGAAGACCATACAACAATGACTACTATTGTGGAGGATCAAGAGAGTACTCAGTCTCTTTTGGCTGATAATAGATCAAGCTCTCCAAAGGAAAGGAATAGAACAACCCAATCTAATTCAGCAGCATCGATCTCAGATAATATAGAGACTCCTCTCCAGTTAGATGACGCCTCTTATGCTGCTATTGAATTTTATAATGATGCTGCTTTGGACAATCTATTTCAGGAAACTATGATGGATTTAGAATGTTACATTGATTTTTAATGACTAATTTATGAGATCACATATATTTTACGTTTTAATCTCTTTTTTTAGCTGTACTTTGATTTCTACCGGTGAGCTTTTTGCCCAACAACGTGATACCACGTGTTGTATCCATAATACGACTCAGACACATGAACAGTGTCAGTCGATCATGAAAATTAAAAAAGATTATATTCATAAAAATTTGGTTTTAACAGAAACTGAAAGCATTAAGTTTTGGCCTATTTATGATGAATATTTAAGACAAGAAGCTTCGATATACGATGCTCATCGATATGCACTCGATAATAACAAAATTAAAAGTCAAGGAGGAAGATTGAATCTTTCTGAGGTGTCAGATGAAGAGATCTTATTTTACTTGGACCAATATTACAAAACACGTGAGGCGACCACTTCCCTTGAAAAGAAACTCTATTTGGATCTTAAAAATGTACTAAAACCTGAAACTTTATATGATTTTTTACAGATTGAGAGGTCTTTTAAATCTCGGGTAAGGGAGAAATCGAAGGGCGCTTGTCCTAGATCTCGCTAAGGAAAAGCCCTTTTTTTGAAAAAAATAGAAAACTCCTATTTTTGCATTGTTTTTTTTTGTACTTTTGCAGTCCCAAAAAAATGGGTCGAATTTATTGTGAATTAAAAGATTAAATTTTAGATTGTATGCCAACAATACAACAGTTAGTAAGAAAAGGAAGAAAAAGTTTGACTTCGCAAAGTAAGTCAAGAGCGTTGGACAATTGTCCTCAAAGACGCGGTGTTTGTTTGAGAGTGTATACTACAACTCCTAAAAAACCAAACTCTGCTATGCGTAAAGTGGCAAGAGTACGTTTAACTAATGGTAAAGAGGTGAATGCTTACATTCCAGGTGAAGGTCATAACCTACAGGAACACAGTATCGTTCTGGTAAGAGGTGGTCGTGTGAAAGATTTACCCGGTGTAAGATACCATATCGTTAGAGGTGCTCTAGACTCCGCAGGTGTCAATGATAGAGTTCAAGGTAGAAGTAAGTATGGAACAAAACGTCCTAAGAAAAAAGCTTAATGCTCTTAAAAAATTAAATTGTTAATGGGATAACAATACTATAATATTGTATATCCGATAGTAAATAACCATTTTATTGAAGTTACAAAGAAATGAGAAAAGCAAAACCAAAAAAAAGAATTATTTTACCAGATCCAAAATATAACGATGTACTGGTAACTAAATTTGTCAACAATTTGATGTTAGATGGGAAAAAAGCAACCGCTTTTTCTATTTTTTATGAAGCATTGGATATTGTTGAAGATAAATTAAAAGAAAATCCACTGGAAGTGTGGAAAAAAGGATTAGCTAATATTACACCGGCTATCGAAGTAAAAAGTAGAAGAATTGGAGGTGCTTCTTTCCAGATTCCTACAGAATTACGCCCCGAACGTAAGCAATCGGTTGGGATGAAAAATTTAATCTTATTTGCACGTAAAAGACACGAAAAAACAATGGCTAGTAAATTAGCTGCAGAAATTATGGCTGCATATAAAGAAGAAGGTGCAGCTTTCAAAAGAAAAGAGGATATTCATAGAATGGCAGAAGCGAATAAAGCGTTTGCTCATTTTAGATTTTAATAATTTGGTTTCTCCGTTGTATTCTTTTCCATGAGATCTGAAGAATTACTTAAGATTAGAAATATTGGGATCATGGCACATATTGATGCCGGGAAGACGACTACTACGGAAAGAATACTGTTTTATACCGGGAAAAATTATAAGATTGGTGAAGTGGATGAAGGAACTGCTACCATGGACTGGATGGTACAGGAGCAGGAGAGAGGGATTACCATTACAAGTGCCGCAACAACGGTGTATTGGGATTGCCAGTCGGAAAACTATAAAATCAACATCATAGATACACCCGGACACGTTGATTTTACAGTTGAAGTTGAACGTTCTTTGAGAATATTGGATGGAGCTGTTGTTCTTTTTTGCGCAGTGGGTGGAGTGGAAGCACAATCTGAAACAGTGTGGAGACAAGCTACAAAATATAATGTAGCCAGAATCTGTTACGTGAATAAAATGGATCGATCCGGTGCCAATTTTAATGCTGTTTTGAAACAGATTAGTGATAGATTGGATGCATCACCTTTGGCAATTCAATTGCCAATTGGTGCTGAAGAAGATTTTATAGGTGTTGTGGATTTGGTAGATATGAAAGCCTACGAGTGGCCGGAAGATAATCTTGGCGTAGATTTCCACGAAATCCCAATTCCTGAATCTGTAATGGAAGAGGTGGAAGAGTATAGAACTAAATTGATCGAAAAATTGGCAGAGTTTGATGAAGAACTTATGATCAAATATTTCGATGCACCCGATACAATTACAGCAGATGAGTTGTGTGCTCTGTTGAGAAAAGCGACAATCACTGGCAAGATTAATCCTGTTCTATGTGGATCCTCCCACAGAAATAAAGGTGTTCAAAAGTTGTTGGATGCGATTATAAGATACCTCCCTTCACCGGCAGATATGCCCTCAGCAAAAGGAGTTAACCCTAAAACAGAAGCTGAAGAGATTCGGGCTATGGATGACAAAGCACCCTTTTCAGCTGTCGTTTTTAAAATTTTAACAGATCCTTATGTAGGTAAACTTACTTTTGTTAAAGTTTATTCGGGAGAGCTAAGTACAGGTGAAACAGTTTGGAATGTTACAACCGGAAAACGTGAAAGAGTTGCTAAAATTCTCGAAATGCACTCAAATAAACAATTTCAACTGGACTCTGTTATAGCCGGAGATATTGTTGCATTTGTGGGAATGAAAGAGGTAAGAACAGGTGATACCCTTTGTGATGAAAAATATTTGGTTCGACTTGAGAATATTACATTCCCCGAACCGGTAATTCAAATCGCGGTTGAGCCTAAAACAAGAGATGATGAAGAGAGATTACTTCAATCCTTGAGTAAGCTCTCTGAAGAGGATCCTACTTTTGTGGTTCAACAAAATGAAGAATTGGGACAACTGTTGATTGGCGGAATGGGTGAACTGCATTTGGAAGTTCTGTTGGATCGTTTAAAAAGAGAGTTTCATGTTTCTTGTAATCATGGAAAACCTCGGGTAGCGTATAAAGAAGCGTTAGTAGAAGAGATTTTACATACTGAAACTTTTAAAAGACAGACCGGAGGTAAGGGATCTTATGCGCAAATTAAAATTCAGATTGAACCAACAGATCTTACAAAGAGAGGCCTGCAACTGAATAATCAAACCAGGGGTGGTGTTATGACAAATGAGTATCTTGCCGGGATCGAAAAAGGTTTTTCTATCGCAATGAATAATGCAAAATATGGATTCCCATTAGAGTCTTTGCAAGTGAATTTGCTGGATGCTGACGTGCACGCTGTAGACTCGGATGCCATGGCTTTTGAAATCTGTGCGAAAATTGCATTCCGTGAGGCGGTTAGAAATTCAGAAACGATCATCTTGGAACCGATTATGAATGTAGAAGTAGTTACCCCGGATGAGTTTATTGGTAATATAACCAGCGATTTGAATAGAAAAAGAGCAATACTCGAAAAAGTAGATGCTAAAATTGGTTATCAGGTTATTAAAGCTCAAGTGCCATTAGCCGAAATGTTTGGCTATGTAACCGGTCTGAGATCTATATCTACCGGAAGAGCAACCTATAGTATGGAGTTCTTGAAATATGCAAGAGTTCCTGATGAGATTCAAGAAGATATTATTACAAAAGGAAGATTTGCTTTATTATAAAAATAAAAAAATAAAATTTCATAATCAAATATAAAATGAGCCACAGAATTAGAATTAAATTAAAATCTTTCGACCATACCTTGGTCGACAAATCAGCAGAAAAGATTGTTAAGACAATTAATGCTGTTAGAGAGGATAAAGTTGTCTTAGTTGGACCTATTCCTCTGCCTACTCAAAAGAAAATATTCACAGTGAATAGAGCTACATTTGTGAATAAAAAATCTAGAGAGCAATTCCAACTTTCAACCTACAAAAGATTGTTGGATATTTATGGAACAACCTCTAAAACAATCGATGCATTGATGAAACTGGAGTTACCTAGTGGGGTTGATGTTGAGATTAAAGTGTGATGAAATAGGTTAGTTTAACTATTTATAACAATAAAAATGCGAAAATCGCGTAAAATTAATTAAATAATTTAAAAATGTCAGGATTAATAGGAAAAAAAATTGGGATGACTAGCGTCTATGATGCCTCTGGTAAGATCGTGCCATGCACTGTTATTGAAGCTGGTCCTTGCGTTGTTACGCAAGTTAAAACCGTTGAAAAAGACGGTTATGAAGCCATCCAATTAGCATTCGATGAAAAAAAAGAAAAGAAGACTAACAAAGCAATGAAAGGACATTTTGAGAAAGCAGGGACTACTCCTAAAAGAATTCTCAGAGAGTTTTCACGTTTTGAAGCCGGAAATAGAAAATCTTTCGGAGAAATATTGGATGTCTCTGTTTTTGTAGAAGGTGAATATATCGACGTTAGCGGTGTTTCTAAAGGGAAGGGATTTCAAGGTGTAATGAAACGTCACGGTTTTGGAGGTGTGGGTGAATCAACTCACGGACAACATAACCGTTTGAGAGCACCCGGATCGTTGGCTGCTTCATCTTGGCCTTCAAGAGTGATGAAAGGTAAGAAAATGGCAGGAAGAACAGGAGGTAAGAAGGTGAAAATGATCAACCTTCAAATTGTAAAAATTGTACAAGAGAAAAATTTATTGTTAGTTAAAGGTTCAGTACCAGGACCTAATGGTTCATATTTAATTATTGAGAGATGGAGTTAAAAGTATATAAAATAGACGGAAGCGAATCATCAAAGGTGGTTGCATTGAATGAGAAAATTTTTAATGTAGAACCCAATGATCACGCAATTTGGCTTGATGTAAAACATTATTTAGCCAATCAAAGACAAGGTACTCACGATACTTTAGAGAAATCTACAATTTCCGGAAGTACTAGAAAACTGAAAAGACAAAAAGGAACAGGTGGTGCACGTGCAGGTAGTCTCAAATCCCCACTATTTAGAGGTGGAGCCACTGTTTTTGGACCACATCCAAGAGATTATAGCTTTAAATTGAATAAAAAAATTAAAAGATTAGCTCGCTTTTCCGCATTGTCTTATAAAGCTAAAGATCAAAAGATTTTAGTGTTGGAAGATCTTGCACTAGAGAACCCAAAAACTAAAACAATGGTTGAATTGCTTAAAACATTTAATCTTCAGGGAGTGAAAACTTTATTCCTTGTGAATAATGAGAATAAGAATGTATATCTCTCTGCTCGTAATATCCCTAAAGCAAAAGTGTTAAGAGCTAGAGACGTGAATACGTACGATATATTAAATGCAAATCATCTCGTTATCTTCGAAAACAGTTTTCCTGAATTCGAGATAATGGTGAATGATTAATTTTTTACAATTATTGATAACATTAAATCAGATAAGAAAAATGAATGTATTAATTAAGCCCATTATAAGCGAAAAGATGCAAGCGGCTTCAGAAAAGTATAACCGTTACGGGTTTATTGTAGATAGAAGAGCTACTAAAGACCAGATTAAAAGAGCGGTAGAAGAAACCTATGGAGTAAAGGTGGATAAAATTAACACCTTGATTCAACGCGGGAAAAGTTCTGTTAGATTGACTAAAGCCGGCGCAATTTTAGGTAAAAAAAATACCGTTAAAAAAGCAATTGTATTTGTAAATAGTAAAGATAAAATCGATTTTTATAGTAGTATATAACCATGGCACTAAAAAAGTATAAACCAGTAACACCCGGTCAACGCTATAAAGTAATTAGCGCGTTTGATGAGATTACCACTAATAGACCGGAAGAGAGTCTATTACTTCCTAAAACTAGAACTGGGGGAAGAAATAATCGTGGTAAAATGACAGTTCGCAATATTGGAGGCGGACATAAACAAAGATATCGTATTATTGACTTTAAAAGAAATAAAGATGGAATCCCCGCAACAGTAAAAACAATAGAGTATGACCCAAATAGATCAGCTCGTATTGCCCTTCTGTTTTATGCTGATGGAGAAAAAAGATATATCATCGCTCCTCACGGACTAAAAGTAGGGAATGTGATTCTTTCAGGATCAGGGATTGCTCCGGATTTAGGAAATACACTTCCATTAGCAGAAATTCCACTTGGATCTACGATTCATAATGTTGAGTTGAGAGCAGGACAAGGTGCTAAAATGGCTCGTAGTGCAGGTTCTTACGCTCAATTGACATCCCGTGATGGAAACTATGCTACCTTAAGATTACCTTCAGGTGAATTGAGAATGGTTCATACCGCTTGCCGTGCAACAATAGGAATGGTTTCTAATATCGATCACGCTATGGAGGTATCTGGTAAAGCAGGTAGATCACGTTGGTTGGGACGCAGACCAAGAGTACGTGGTGTGGCGATGAACCCTGTTGATCACCCAATGGGAGGTGGTGAAGGAAAAGCATCAGGAGGTATCCCAAGATCTAGAAAAGGTATCCCAGCTAAAGGATATAGAACTAGAGCTCCTAAAAAACATTCTGATAAGTATATCGTTGCAAGTAGAAGAAAAAAATAATTTAAATTGAAATAATATGAGTCGTTCGTTAAAAAAAGGTCCATATATCCACTATAAACTTGAACAGAGAGTAATTGAAGCACAAGCATCAATGAAGAAATCTACTATCAAAACATGGTCGAGAGCTTCTATGATTTCCCCTGATTTTGTGGGATTGACTATCGCTGTACATAATGGCAATAAATTTATTCCCGTTTATATTACAGAGAATATGGTTGGTCATAAATTAGGTGAATTTGCTCCAACAAGAATCTTTAGAGGACATGCCGGACAAAAGGATAAAGGAAGAAAGTAATTGGTAATCCTTTCAAGAAAAATGGCTACCGAAATGGTAGCCATTTTTGTATCTATCGCAACGTGAAAGGCTAAAATTCAGTCATTTCCCCACATAAGGGGGTAGTAATTAATCGTTTTAATTCTTCTCTGTTTAAATCCAATCCCAGCAAAAACATCAACTTGGTAACTGCCGCTTCTGTGGTCAAGTCTTTTCCGCCAAGTACACCAATCTGCTGTAGTTGAAGCCCGGCATTATATTTGCTCATCTCAACACTTCCACCACCCTTACACTGCGTTACATTGAGGATAATAATCCCCTTTTGAATAGCATCATTCAAAAGATTCAGAAATTGCGGATCAGAAGGTGCATTCCCTGAACCATAAGTCTCAATAATCAATGCTTTAAGGTTGGGTGCGTTGATTATTGACGAGATAATTTGAGGCGACATCCCCGGGAAAATTTTAAGTATTGCAACATTGGGGTCTATTTTTTGATGGGCTATTAAATTTTTATTATTGGGGGGCAGCAAAGCCGATTCGTTAAACTTCACATGTAAGCCCACCTCGGCCAACTTGGGGTAGTTAGCAGAGATAAAGGCATCAAAATCCTCAGCACTGTTCTTGTATGTTCTATTTCCCCTAAATAAAGAATTTTCAAAAAATATACATACCTCTTTGATTAAAGGGATTCCATTTCTGTGAGTTGCCGCAATTTCAATAGAGTTTAAGATGTTCTCCCGACCATCAGTACGCAATACACCCAAAGGAAGTTGAGACCCCGTTAAAATGACAGGTTTGGAGAGATTCTCTAGAAGAAAACTTAACGCAGAAGCAGTATAAGACATGGTGTCTGTTCCATGTAAAATAACAAAACCATCATACTGTTCATATTGTTCTCGGATCAGTTTGACTAAATTGATCCAAAATTGAGGATCAGTATCCGACGAATCAATCAATGGGAGAAGTTCGGTAAAATGTACGATCGCTTCAATCTCTCTAAGCATCGGAATATATTCGTACATATTGTCGAAAGGGAATGGCTCTAACGCCCCCGTATCAGGATTTTTAATCATCCCGATAGTTCCACCTGTGTATATTACACTGATTTTTTGTAACATGTTAAGTTAGAATAAGTTAGAATTTTAGGAATCACTTATTTGCAGAAATCACAAGCCATCTTTCTCACCTCAACGTTGTCATAAATACAAGGTGTTAATTTGTCTAAAACAACACATAAGAAACGAGCATCTCGCTCTTTTGCTATCCTGACAGCTTTGGTAAATAGAGAACTCATGAAATATTCCTCTTTATGACCGGTTAAGGAAACATAAGCAAAGATGAAATCATCGGAAACTCTACTGTTGTCTATAAATGGAGTCATAATATCAATAGCATAGTCATAATCTCCACCATCGATAAAGATTTTAGCCAACTTGTATGCCGCTTCCCAACTGTCCATGACAGGATTTCTAATTTCTTTGATTTTTGCAAATGTGTTTGTTCTCAAGTTTGTGTGTTCAGAGTTTTGTGGTGCATTCTTTAAATATTCCAATACAAGAACTTGGAACTCAATATTCAGATTGTTGATTCTCTCTTTTGGAACTGCATCCAAAGTATAGAGTTTATCAATGTCGGATTGTTTTTTGGTTATTTCAGTTGTGTTTTCCGGAACTTGAACCAAAGCTGTAGCAACACAGTGGTTAAAAGTTGATATTGGATTTTTGGGGTCTAGATTAAGAATAGTTTGTGCCTTATTGGTTATCTCCTCAGTTGGTTTATCTAAAGGATAATAGTTCATGTACAACTGGTTAGTGAGTAATGGAACATTTTGTTTGGTTTCAGGAATAATTAACCTATCGGCAGGGAAATTGCGATAACGTTGATATTCAATCTGTCTGATAATATACTTTTGAACAGCAACAGCCATCGGTAAATTGTTTTCCGATACTGCTTGATTAAACTTATACAGTACAAACTCCTGTTCATTACCCCCATCAATGAGGTAATTAATGTGCATCACAATTTTGGTATATCTTTGTTTGGAAAGATAATCCTCTTCTAGTTCTTTGGCTAATTCATTGTTTCGTTCTCTTAAACTGCGAATTACTTCCTCTTTCGTCATCAATGCAAGATAGTAATAATCATTCTGTTCGTTACTGATTTCAGCTTTGAATTTTTCCCAACTATCTCCAATAGAAGTAGTGAATTGAACTTCCGGATATTTTGTTTTTAACACTTTAGCGATACTTTCTGCATTTTTTTGCATATTTCTCAGCACTGTTTGATTGGAAAGCTGATCAATAGAAGGCGAGGAAATGATATCAATTTTATTGACTTCATACGCGGGATACTCCTTTGACTTCTCCTCGACAAAAGCTTCCAACTCCGCTAATGTATAACCACTCTTATTTGCTGCATTATAAGGAATTACAACCTCAATAACATCTTTTTCAGATACGGGAACCCACTCTCCCGGATTGATGATTGTGATATCATCAACTAAAAAGTTAACCTTATCACTGGATTTGACATTGTGTGCAATAACCCCTTTTTTGTAGACAGTTTTACAAACTACTTTTTTGTTTTTTAAAACAAGAATGTTAATAAAGAAATCCTCAGATAAATCTATAGATTCCGGAACTTTTGCTATAAGCGATTTAATTCTGTTCGATTTATCGGCAATTTCATTAGCTTTGATAATTTTGTCGTAAAATATGGGTTTGGTAACTGTTCCTCTGAAGATTTTATCATTGTCGATCATCATGTCGTTGCAGTCATATTGGCTCATTAAAATGAAATCTAATGCAATGGCATCACCATCTCTTCCAATCATCTTTTTTAATGCTTTAGCATCACTATATTCTAGGTAGACATCTCCTTCACTATCAACACTAATCATTGAGGATAACAACTCTAATGAATAATCATTGACGCATTTTCTACAAATCGCTTCATCGTAATACTCAAGCCCACCTTTCCCTTTTGTGATCACACTCCTTTTGTCAAAAGGATTGCTCTTGTATTCCTGGAAAGTTCTGTCATTTCCTAAAATAATTGAAGCATACATAGTTCTCATCAACTCATCTGCTTCAACAGCAATACCAACGTAAGTGTACTGTTTATCCAGCAACTGAGCCGATAGTTTTGCATTTTTGAGCAGTGGCGTAATCAACTCCATACTGAGATCGTAATAGGAATATTCTTTGGTTCCTGAAAAAGCTTTGGCTCTTGTAACTAATTCGATTCCCCTGTAACTCAATCCATACTTTTTTAATCGATAAAAAGTAGTTTTGTATGGAGCTAAGTTTTCATCTGTTTTAAGATTTTTTAAAGCCTGATATGTGGCTTGCATCCCTGCCACTGAATCAAAAAGATAATGATGCTTTAAGGGTTCAAGGTAGTAATACTGATGACGCGCATAGTCAATTAAATCACTAATGCAGTCGTTCAAAATCTTACTATCATAGTTCCCTGGATTAAAATTTTGCGCGTAACTCGCATTCTCCTTTAATTCTGGAGCTTCAAAATCCGCGGGGTCAACTTGTGCACTTACAGGTGCTAATGCACTGATTGTCAACAAGGTAAAAATAAATGAAAAGAATAAATTTTTTATCATAGCACTTCTTTTTAATGACAATATTTCAATCTACAATGATACAAAAAAAATATCAATTTTTGACAACAAAAAAACATGTATTTTTGTAGTTTAAATAAAAATATTTATGAAGACTGTCGTTAGCGGAATCAGACCCACCGGATTTCTCCACCTGGGGAACTATTTTGGAGCTTTGAGAAACTTTATTCGTATGCAAAATGAGAACCGATGTTTCTTCTTTATTGCTGATTACCACTCCTTAACAACTCACCCAAGTAGCGCTGAGTTAAATACACACATTTCTAATGTACTGATCGATTATTTGGCGGCAGGACTAGATCCTGAGAAAGCAACGATTTACGTGCAAAGTGATCTTCCCGAAGTGTGTGAGTTGAGTCTGTTGCTCTCTATGCATGCTTATGTTGGAGAACTGCAAAGAGTGAGTTCATTTAAGGATAAAGTTCGGAGACAGCCGGATAATGTTAACCTGGGATTGTTGGGCTACCCTGTTTTGATGGCCTCGGATATTATTATCCATCAGGCGGACCAAGTGCCGGTTGGAAAAGATCAGGAACAACATTTGGAAATGACACGTGATTTTGCACAACGATTCAATAATTTTTATCAAACTCCATACTTTAAATTGCCCGTTGCTTATAATTTTGGAGAAGAATTGGTTAAAATACCGGGGTTGGATGGTTCTACAAAAATGTCAAAATCGGATAATGAAGCATCTTGTATTTTTTTAGCTGATGCACCTGAACAGATTAGAAAAAAAGTAATGAAAGCAGTGTCAGATTCCGGTCCGACTGAACCTAACCAGGAGAAAACTCAAGCAGTAGAAAATCTGTTTCAATTGATGAGAGCTGTCTCTTCTCCCGAAACATTACAATTTTTTGAAGAAGAATATAATGCATGCCGTATCCGATATGGAGATATGAAAAAACAATTAGCTGCGGATATTATTCAATTTATTGAACCGATCCATGACAGAATACTGACTTTGAGAACAGATAGAGCATACTTAACTAAAGTTGCTGCGATGGGAGCGGAAAAAGCACGGGCAAGTGCTCAAAAAACAGTTCGCGAAGTGAGAGAAATTATGGGTTTGAAAAAGATTTAATCATGACTATCTCTTTTTTTAAAAAAAGTATCTACTTTGCTCTTTTATTGGGAGTGATCATTTTTTCTTTTGCTTGTTCAGGGAAAAAGGGCTCTCAGTCGGGAACTGCAGACCAGGAAATCTCCTCTGGTCTTCGTGATACCGTACCTTTTTTGATTGACTCTGGCCGATTTGAGATTCAGGTGGCTTGGGTAAAAAATATCACACCACTACAAAAAGAACATATTGACTACCTTCTAAAATGTATGGTAAGAGTAGAAGGAGGCAGCTTTAATATGGGATGTATGCAACAAAAAGATAAGGAGTGCAACGAAATTGAGTTCCCCCCCCATAAAGTTACTTTATCATCATTTTATATCTCTAAATATGAAACAGTGGAATCATTATGGGCTGAAGTTATGGGATATAATCCTAATTTTAGAAACCATCCCTATTACCCTGTAAGTAATGTGAGTTGGAATGATACTCAAAAGTTTATCGAAAAATTAAACTATTTGACGGGGTTAACTTTTGCACTACCTACAGAAGCGGAATGGGAGTATGCAGCCAGAGGTGGTAGAGAAAGTAAGCATGCCATCTATTCCGGGAGTGATATTATAGATAGTGTGGCGGTTTATATTGAAACTTCTGTATCCAGATTTAGTCCCAGAGGTAGAATGCAAGCTAATGAACTGGGATTGCATGATATGAGTGGTAATGTTTGGGAGTGGTGTTCAGACTATTATGCACCCTATACTTCTGAAGATCAAATAAATCCACAGGGTCCGACTTCGGGTGAACGTCGCGTATATAGAGGGGGAAGCTGGATTGATAGCCCCAAGTTTAACAGGGTAACAACACGTAATAGTGGGGATCCCGATCATAAAATGAACTGTATTGGATTTAGACTTGTTTTAAGAATAGATTAGGATATGAAGAAAGGATTGGTCCTAAAATCAACCGGTATTTGGTATGATGTATTGACTGAAGATCAAAAGGTAATACCTTGCAGATTAAGAGGAAAATTTAGAATAGAAGGGATTAAAAATACAAATCCGCTGGTTGTCGGAGATCATGTTTTATTTGATCTCATGGAAGATCAAACCGGAATGATCACACAGATAGAGAAAAGAAAAAATTATATTGATAGAAAATCGACAAAACTGTCAAAAATCAGTCACTTGATTGCAGCCAACATTGATCAGGCTTTTTTGGTGGTTACACTGCAAGACCCGCGCACATCTTTAGGATTTATAGATCGTTTTTTGGTTGCCGCAGAGGGCTTTAGAATCCCAACAACGCTTGTTTTTAACAAGATGGATATCTATGAAGAAGAAATGTTGGAAATGGTCGAATACCTCTCAGATCTTTACAGTTCTGTTGGTTACTCAATTCTTCATACTTCGATTGTTACTGAAGAGGGAATTGATCAAATGAGAGCAAAAATGTCGGGAAAAGTTTCACTTTTTAGCGGACACTCGGGAGTAGGTAAATCTGCTTTAATTAACACTCTTTATCCCGGATTGGATTTGAAAGTAGGGGAGTTGTCTCAGTATCATCGAAAAGGAAGACATACTACCACATTTGCGCAAATGTTTCAATTGGAAGCGAAAACGTTTATTATCGATACGCCCGGAATCAAGGAGTTTGGATTGATTGAGTACAGTAAGGATGAAATAAGAGACTATTTTCCTGAAATCAGAGCATACAACAATCAGTGTCGCTTTGCCGATTGCACTCATGTTCATGAGCCTGATTGTGAAGTGATAAAAGCAGTAGAGGAGGGTAAAATACCCTCCTCCAGATATCTCAATTATGTTGCAATTTTAGAAGATGACGATTTAAAAATCGCCGATTGGGAACTACTCTAAAATTGTAGCCTCTACTTTAAATGTTAAAGTAGGATTTTTAGGATCATTTGTAATAATGTCAATAGTTGCGGGTTGAGCACCGGCACGAGTACGGGCATTGAAAGTGATTGTTAAAGTTGCAAAATCACCGGGTAGGATCTCAGATTTATCCATTTTAACAGTATACATCGCACTGCTCGGTTTGATTTGTCTGATGTGTAATGCTGATTTACCACTATTAGTTAGTTTTACTGTTTGTGATAATTGAGTGCTTTTTGCAACATTTCCAAATTGAATCAAATCACTGCTTAAAACAGCAACAGGCGCTTTTTTCAACTGCTCAGGAGTATAGGTTGAGAAATCTTCCACAACATTAATATCCATGAATAGGGTGAATTTAGGCTCAACGGTGTCCTGAGTTTCAAAGGTTATAACCTCTCTGACATTGCCAATTTGGTCTTTTGCCTTAGGATCGAATGTAATGGTGATGATTCCTTCTTGGTCGGCTTTGAGTTCTTTTTTAAAACTGGTCTCAACTTTAATATAAGAAGGTAGGTTTAGAGGAGTAACTGTTGTTGCTTTATCATTAAAGTTTTTAATGAAAACCTCATATTTTAGAGGAGTGCTGCTTTTGGTTTCCAAACGCACATAACGCTCTTTAATTCTAACATTACCGGTTCCTTCTTTATATCCTGCTAATTCATACTTTGTAGGGGGTCTTTTTTCAACAAAACCTTTGATGAAAAGCATAATCGGAGTAGCGGTTTGCCCCTCTTCGACAGGGGTATTGATGGTTACACGGATACTTTTGTGAAAATTTCCGGGACGATTTAAAGGATTGTAGGTAGCATCAATAAAGCCACGTCCACCGGGAGGAACTGCTTCTCTGGTATAATTGGCTGCGGTACATCCACAACCGGGAGCAACTCTTACCAGTAAGAGATCCTCATTTCCCGTGTTCGTGAACTCAAAACGGCCGGTAGTAGGACCTGCTTCCTCTTTAATGTTTCCAAAATCGTAAGTTGTGTTGTCAAATTGAATTTGTGGTTGAGCAATGGATACAATCACAAATAGAACTAACATTGCGGTAATTGCTATTTTTTTCATTGTCTCTATTTTTTATAAGATTTTTATTTAAGTTGTTTCTCAATGTTCAAGCGGCAAAGTTACAATTTTTTTTGAAAACTCAGGGAGATTAATTCCATTAAAATTACCTGAAGACATCATTAAATAGATATTTTTTTCCTTCTTTACTGCAAAAAGGTGATTTATCAGGGCTTCCTGATCGTTGAAAACAGATAAATCTTCCCTGTTGAAGCCATCTAAAATCATTTTTGCATCGATTAAGGGTAGTTTTTTATGCTTGATTGCCTCAGGATTAAAGTAGACAATAGCCTCATCCGCCTCATTCATACTGTCACGATACTCTTTCAAAAAGGATTCGGATAAACTACTGAACGTGTGTAACTCCAGACAGGCAATCAATTGATGTTCAGGATATTGTTCCCTTACGGCACCTATAGTTGCTTTAACCTTGGAAGGGGAGTGAGCAAAATCTTTATAGATAACGTTTTTTTCATTTTTAGCCAGTAATTCCAAGCGATTACTTGCTCCTTTAAAAGAAGCAATGGCGTCGTAAAATTGTTCATCCGAAACTCCGACAGCCCGACAAGCATGCAGGGCAGCATTGAGGTTGGTAAGATTATGTTTCCCAAATATTTTGATTTTCTTTTTACCTTGGGGGGTAAGCAAATAAGTGTCTCCATCAACAATTTCGTACGGATGGTGACTGTATTCTACCTTGCGTGTATGTGTAATCCGGTCACTCATCGCTTTCAGGACAGGATCGCCTCCGTAGTAAATATATTCGCCATCAGCGGGGATCATCTCGGCAAATATCTTGAACTGTTCCACATAAATATCAAAGGTGGGGAACACATTAACGTGGTCCCAGGCAATTCCGCTGATAATCCCAACGTTGGGACGATAAAGGTGAAATTTGGGTCGCCGGTCGATAGGGGAGGTGAGGTATTCATCTCCTTCAATCACCATGATGGAGGCTTCCTGACTCATCTTAACCATTACCTCAAAACCCGCTAACTGAGCTCCAACCATGTAGTCGCAAGCGATATTGCAGTGTTGTAACACGTGAATAATCATCGCAGTAATGGTTGTTTTGCCGTGACTTCCTCCTACAACAATCCGCAATTTGTCTTTGCTGTGCTCGTACAGAAACTCCGGATAAGAGTAAATTTTGAGTCCCAGCTCATCCGCTTTGGCTAATTCCGGATTGTCGATACGGGCATGCATCCCTAAAATAATCGCGTCAATCTCTCTGGTGATTAACTCGGGTTGCCAGCCAATCTTGTTAGGAAGCAATCCATATTTTTCCAAACGACTTTTCGCGGGATCAAAGATCTCATCGTCAGAACCGGTCACCTGATCTCCCTTTAAATGCAATGCAATCGCCAGATTATGCATCGCACTACCGCCAATAGCTATAAAATGAACTCTCATATTGTTTTCTCCATTTAAATCAATCAGCAAAGTTAAATAATAATCGGCTCATTTGCCATCAACTGTCTGTAAAACTTATAAACAGACCAATGATGAAAAAGGTAGAAGGTAGAAGTAAGAAGGTTGAGTTAAAGGCGGAAATCGGAAGGCGGAAGGCGGAATGAAACAATTACGAATTACGAATCCTAAATTTAAGATTTCGAAATTAAAAAAATAGTATCTTTGCTTGTTGATTAATTGCTTGTTCTTTTGTGATCGTATATGAAAAAAACAGCTTTAATAGTACTAGTTTTAATTTTTTCATTTCATATTTCTGCTCAAGTTACTGAGCATTATAGTTATGTATCTACTTTTGATCTTAAAGATAGTACTAAATATAAACATCAATATCACAGAGAATATATAACCGAAAATATCTTTATTGATTCAATTTTTCTGCGGAATGGAGCAACCTATAAGAAAAATGAAAAGAATGAATGGTTTATCAAAGATGGAAGCAGATGGACTCTATTTTTTAATGAAAAGGGCATGAGTAATTATGTAGGAACTGATGGGAGTTTTAATACTGTTTTACACTTTAAAAAAACAAAATTGACCTGTAATGGCAGCCCTATTTACTACGTTACAGTTGAATCACCAGATGAGGACTGTATCTTGATAGATGTTCCTGATTATTACTTTACTCCAAAAGATGGTTTTATAATTATTACCAGGTTGGGTTTTTATTATATCAGAGAAGATCTGATTCCATATTTTAAGGATTATATCACAAATGATCGATATTTAGATATGATCTCAATACCTTTTTTTTTAGATTCTGATCAATGATGAAAAACCTCGTTTTAATTACCCTTATATTTTTAGTTAGCGTAGTTTTTACTGTTTCATGTAAAGATGTAAAAAAGGATGACTCGAGCTTCATAGAATCAACTGAAGAAAATTATACTCTTTCCAAGGACACCAATCAACAAGTTCATTTTATGTTTTTTGACGTTATTTCCAAATATTTTGAATCTATTCATTATTATTCTACCTTTCAATGGGTTACCTCCATTTATTTTGCAAAAAAAGACTCCATCGATTATTTTACAATTTGGAGCACACCTTTTTATCCACACCATTTAGAACATCCTGACACTTTGGGTTCCAAATACAATTATCACACCATTGAAATGAATCATACCGAATTGGTTTTAATTACAGGTAAGAATAACACAGATGTTGTTTTTTCTACATTTATGATACCGAATAGTGCGGTCAAAATCAATTCATTTGATATGGAAAAGAACCAGCATATTATATATGATGGAAGATGGTTTATTGAATCACATCAATATCAATTGGTTAATGGCAACTTGAAAGTCAAAAAATTAGAAAAACCCATTGTTGAATTTTTGGGTAATCCACCTGAACAATTTTGGTAAAATCTCATAATTTCGGAGGGGATTGCGGATTTAATTCATTGCCCTCGAGAACCCCTGGCACCGAATGGTGTTAACTCGGGGCGCGACTTCGAGTCGCACCCCGAGTATCCCGTAATTCGTAATTGATCACTACTTAGCCAAAAGGTCTAATATTCCAGAGTGGGGAAACGGAATAACCCAAAAGCAAAATATGATCTGCCCCCTTTTTATTTTTATTTCTAAATAATCTAAATAATTAAATATCAATGGGATAAATTAAAAAATAACTCAATGCTAAGATTCCGAAATCCGAAATCCGAAATCCGAAATCAAAATCCCCCTTTTATTTAAAATTCAAAATAAGAAACAAGAAATCAGAAGTGATTGATTATCAATAAAGTACACATTAAAAATCTAAAATTCAAGTCGCAATTTGAAATAAAAAAGAGACCCCACAGGAGCCTCTTCTTAACATTATTTTAAATCCGAAATCCGAAATTATTCCACCTTCACAATTATCGCCGTTCCCATTCCACCACCAATACATAGTGATGCCAATCCCATGGTTTTCTTTTCACGGATCAATCCATGTACCAATGTGGTTAAAATTCTGTTTCCGGATGCACCAATGGGGTGACCTAATGCAATCGCTCCTCCCCAAAGATTGGTTCTTTCGGCAATCCACTCACGAGAAACACCATGTTCGTTAATGAGTTCACCGATAACACCTAACGATTGAGCAGCAAAAGCTTCATTGAGTTCCAATAACTCGATATCGGAAAGTTTAAGATTCGCTTTTTTCAAGGCTGCGCGGATAGCGGGAACAGGTCCCATACCCATGATGGCAGGATCAACACCACCTTGACCAACAGCAACAATCTCAGCCATTGGAGTTAAACCCAACTCTTTCATTTTATCTTCAGATGCCAAAAGCACGAAGGATGCTCCATCATTGATTCCGGAAGCATTACCGGCGGTTACAGTACCCTCTTTCTTGAAAGCAGGTCTTAATTTGGCTAATTTTTCCAGTGAAGTAGTTCTGTTTGGATACTCATCATCTTTAAAAATGATAGTCTCTTTGCGAGTTACGATTTCAACAGGAGTAATTTCGTCAACAAATTTACCGCCATCAACAGCTGCAATTGCTTTGGTTTGAGATTGAATTGCAAACTCATCTTGAGCTTCTCTACTGATGTTATATTTTTCAGCAATATTTTCAGCAGTGATTCCCATGTGATAATTGTTGAAAGCATCAGTCAAACCATCATTTACCATGTGGTCAATAGCACTGATATTTCCCATTTTAATACCGCTACGAACAGTTCCGGGTAATACAAATCCGGCGTTAGACATCACTTCGGTACCTCCGGCTAAAACCAACTCGGCATCGCCAACCAAAATGTCGTTATATCCATTCATCACCGCTTTTAATCCGCTACCACACACCATATTGATGCTGTATGCAGGCACTTCAGCAGGAACACCACCCTTGATGGAGGCTTGTCTGATAACACCTTGTCCTTGTCCGCCGCTTAAAACGTTACCACCGATTACTTCATCTATCTGTTTAGGATCAATTCCTGTTGATTTGATAATATCTTGAATTACAACGGCTGCCAGATCAGCAGGTGTAAATTGAGCTAAAGATCCGCCCATTTTTCCAATAGGAGTACGCTTTGCAGCTACTATAAAAACTCTTTTTTTCATATTCATATTTTCTTAAATAGGTTAAATAAAATAATTTTGGATTACAGTTGCATAGGTTTTAAATCGGGAGAGATAATCAAGGTTGCTTCTGTTGCAGCCTGAACCTGTTCAACGGTAAATTCAGGATGAATCTCCTTCAATACAATACCTTCAGGAGTAACCTCCATAACACCCATCTCAGTCACAATCATGTTCACTTGTCCTTTGGCTGTAAGGGGTAAAGAGCATTTCTTCAAAATCTTATGATTTCCCTTTGCAGTATGTTCCATGGCAACGATAACATGTTTTGCTCCGGTCAAAAGGTCCATAGCACCTCCCATACCGGGAGTTAATTTACCGGGGATCATCCAGTTAGCGATATCACCTTGCTCATCTACTTGCATTGCTCCCAAAATGGTAGCATCTACGTGTCCGCCACGGATAATCACGAAAGATTGTGCAGATGAAAAAGAGGAAGCTCCCTCATTCGCAGTGATATAACCACCACCGGCATTAATTAAGTTGTCATCTTCCATTCCGGGTTCAGGAGTGGGTCCCATACCCAATAGTCCATTTTCTGACTGCAAGATCAACTCAATATCTTCAGGTAAATAGTTTGGAACTAAAGTGGGTAGTCCAATTCCTAAGTTAACAACATCTCCATTTTTTAGTTCTTTGGCAACGCGCTTGGCAATCACCTCTCTGATTTGATTTTTATCCATAATGATTTTTTATTAATGATTTATTCTTCTATTCAGTTCTTCAGCCACAAAGGAGGTTACGTCGGTAGCGAAAGTATTCATACCAAAACCGGCATCATAGCCCAACTCCTTCGCCAACTCATGGGTAATACGGGGACCGCCGCAGCAAACAATCAGCTTATCACGTAATCCTTCTGCCTCCAGCATCTCGATCAGTTCAATCAAATTGTGGATATGCACATCCTTTTGGGTTACGGTTTGAGACACCAGCAACGCATCTGCCTTTAATTCAATTGCTTTGGCGATAAACTCCTCATTAGGAACCTGGCTGCCCAAGTTATGCGCTTCAAACATATCATAACGCTCAATCCCGAAATGCCCGGCATAGCCTTTCATATTCATGATGGCATCAATCCCGACAGTATGCGCATCTGTTCCTGTGCTGGCACCAATAACCACAATTTTCCGACCGATATGTTCTTTGATATACTCGTCCGTTTCACTCATACTCATCACGTTGGACTCCACCTTTTCAACCTTGATCGTTGTCGTATCCACAGTATGCACCAGAGAACCGTAACAGTTGAAAAATGTGAATCCTTCAGTCAATTCCTTATAATAAACCACCTGAGGATTATCCAATCCCATTTTTTTAAGCAACTGTTTTGCAGCCTCAACCGCCTCATCGTTACATGGAATCGGCAAAGTAAAACTCAATTGCACTTTACCATCATTCATGGTATCCCCATAAGGTTTGATTTTTGTTAAATCTAAGGTTTGGTCGAATGATTTTTCATCCATTGAATATAGTCCACTACCCATATCTATCTGATTTTTAGTTATTTAGTGATTAGTTCTAAAATATTGTTACTACACATTGTAATAACTTGCAAATTTACACTTTTTTTTTGAATTTTTCTTATTATGATATTTAAATAATTGGGGGGCAGAACAAACCTTGCTCTGCGCCTATCCATAACCCCACTCGGACGAGGGTAACCTCAATGATAATCCGGTGTGAAAAGAAGGCGGAAGGCGGAGGGCGGAAGGCGGAATGAAAAAAAGGCGAAAGTCGAAAGTCGAAAGTCGAAAGGCGAAAGTATTTTGAAGTATACATGGTCTAATTCTCAATGAATTTGAATTATGTCTGGCAAACCCCGAAGGGGTGACATTATTATAGCAAAATGTTGACCCCAAGAGCTAAAAGAACCCCGAAGGGGTGACATGATTGTAAATTAAGAAATTAGAATTTAGAATTACAACAGAGTGATTGTTCAAACCGTAATTCGTAATTAACACTCCATATCAAAAATGTTCAATTTTCCAGAGCGGGGAAATGGAAGAACTACAAAGCGAAATATGATCTGCCCCCTTTTTATTTCTTTTTCAAAATAAAGATAAAAAATAAAAAAATATGGAATTTTTACTCGGGGCGCGACTTTAAGTCGCACCCCGAGTATCCCGTAATTCGTAATTATATTTTGCTTTTCTTTAAACCTCAGCTCTGTTTTAATGTCTGTAGCGTGATATACTAACCATAAAACAAAAAAGATATGAATATAATAGCATTTTCAACCAGTGGAAGTTCAGTTTCCATCAATAAACAATTGCTGGACTACGTATTAACTTATTTTTCTGAGAATCAGATTGATATAGTTGATATCAACGATTATGAGATGACACTTTACAATTATGACAAGGAGGCGCAGGATGGTATTCCGCCTTTGGCTGTGGAGTTTCAGGAGAGAATCAACAAAGCGGATCTGATTATTATGGCTTTGGCAGAGCATAATGGAGGTTTTCCGGTGATTTTTAAAAATGTGTTCGATTGGATTTCGAGGATTCCCAAAAATATAGCATTGGCAAATAAAAATATATTTTTGCTTAGTACCTCGCCCGGTCCACGGGGTGGGGCTACAGTGATGGGAATGGCTTCACAGCTGTTTCCATATTATGGAGCTAAAATATTGGCAACCTATTCATTACCCTCTTTTGATCAAAACTTTTCTTCGGATCAGGGAGTTACAAATGAGTCGCTATTAGCTGAATTAAAAGAAAAAATAGATTTAGTTAAAGCCGGATAAAATCTCCCTATTTTTTTGTATTTTTGCACCGTATTTATCAACATTTTAAAATTGCAATTTTATGGGAAAATCATTAAAAGGAACACAAACAGAAAAGAACTTATTGAAAGCGTTTGCCGGAGAATCTCAAGCACGTAATAGATATGAATTTTTTGCAAAAGAGGCAAAAAAAGAGGGCTATGAGCAAATTGCTGCTATTTTTACCGAAACTGCATTGCAAGAAAAAGAGCATGCTAAAAGATTTTTTAAATTTTTAGAAGGTGGCATGGTTGAAATCACTGCTCCTTATCCTGCAGGAGTGATCGGAACAACAGCTGAAAACCTAAAAGCTGCTGCTGAAGGAGAAAATGAAGAGTGGACAGAACTCTATCCTCACTTTGCAGAAGTTGCTCGTGAAGAGGGTTTTAAAGAAGTAGCTCTTGCTTTCGAAATGATTTGTAAATCAGAAGCATTTCATGAAGAGAGATATTTGAAATTACTCAAAAACTTAAATGAAGGTAAAGTATTTGAACGTGACGAGAAAGTAGTTTGGAAATGTGCCAATTGCGGCTATGTTTATGAGTCTAAAAAAGCATTGGATCTTTGTCCTGCTTGCTTACACGGCTTAGCTTACATGCATATCAAAGAAGAAAACTACTAAGATTTCGATTTTGAATGAAACAAAAAAAGCAGGTTGAAAACCTGCTTTTTTTGTTGAGCGGAAAACGAGACTCGAACTCGCGACCCTAACCTTGGCAAGGTTATGCTCTACCAACTGAGCTATTTCCGCTTATATTTCCGTACCTTGGGCGGGAATTGAACCCGCACGGCCGCAATGGCCACAGGATTTTAAGTCCTGCGTGTCTACCTATTCCACCACCAAGGCATCCTTCAAAGAACGTTCGTAATAAGGGTGCAAAAATACAACTTTTTTCAATATGAAATTCAAAAAAAATAAAAAAATAAAAATATTTCATTTCATGCGACTTCTTTCCCTTTGCTTCCTTTTTTGTATCTTTGCACCTAATATCAAAAAATAAAGGCTATGAAATTATTATTAATCAGTAACTCAACAAATTACAAAGAACCTTATTTGGGATGGTGTATCGACATGATCGAACAGTTCTTAACTAAAGAGGTGAAGAGAATTCTTTTTATTCCTTATGCCGGTGTGAAGATTTCCGGGAAAAATTACCCCGATAGCTATGATGCTTACGCTGAAAGAGTGTCAACAATATTCGAAAAATATGGTTTTGCTGTTGATTCAATCCATAATTTTGCCGATCCTTACGAAGCAGTTAATCGGGCAGAGGCGATTATGGTTGGAGGGGGAAATACCTTTAATCTGGTGGCTGAGATTCATTACAATGAACTGATTGAGCCGGTTCGCCGTAAAGTGATGGAAGGAACCCCATTTTTAGGTTGGAGCGCAGGATCCAATGTGGCTTGTCCATCCTTGAGAACAACCAATGATATGCCGATCATTATGCCGGAAAGTTTTGAGTGTTTTGATTTTGTGCCTTTCCAAATTAATCCACACTATTTGGATCCCTATCCTGAAGAAGTGAATGATGCTATCCGCCACGGAGGAGAAACCCGTCAAGATAGGATTAATGAGTTTTTGTCTGTTAATCCTGAGATTACCGTTGCCGGACTCCGCGAAGGAACTGCACTTTGGGTTGAAGATGGTACCATCACCTTGAAAGGAAGCAGACCGATGCGTATTATGCGCCACGAACAAGAACCTTTTGAGATTCAACCGGAAACATGTTTTGACTTCTACTTCAGAATTAAAAAATAGAAAACGGATTAGCAGTTTTGTGGTTTTGACCTAAACGGTAAAAAATTACGAATTACGAATTACGAATTACGGTCTAATTCTAAATTCTAATTTCTAAATTTATTGATTCCGAAATCCGAAATAAACTTAATGATAATGAAAAGGAATTTTATCTCTTTTTTTCTGTTGTTTGTTGTTTTCGCGGCATGTACCACAACAATGAAGCAAGTTGGCGTTTCCTCCCTGCCGAAAAATGTTATTAAAACAAAAGTTCCTGTTCGTCCGGCGGGACAACAGCATGTGCTGGGATTAGTTGCGCCGAAGATTGATACGGTACGGATCGGGTTTATCGGGTTGGGAATGCGGGGACCGGACGCGGTGGAGCGGATGATTCATATTCCCGGTGTGAAAGTGGTGGCATTGTGTGATTTGCATCCGGACAGAGTGGAGAAAGTGCAAAAAAATATCTTGGAAAAGAACGGTTTGCCTCGTGCAACCGGATATAGCGGTAGCGCTGATATTTGGAAAAAAATGGTAGAGCGAGATGACATTGATCTTGTATATATTGTAACAGATTGGAAAACACATGCCGAAATGGGCGTCTATGCCATGGAGCAAGGTAAGCACGTTGCCATAGAAGTACCCGGTGCCATGACTATGAAAGAGATTTGGGATTTGATCAATACTTCCGAAAGAACACGCAAGCATTGTATACAGCTTGAAAATTGTGTGTATGACTTCTTTGAACTGACTACGCTCAATATGGCACAACAGGGTGTGTTTGGTGAAATATTATATGCTGAAGGTGCTTATATTCACCAGTTGGAAGAGTTTTGGCCCTATTATGAAGGTAATTGGCGGTTAGATTACAATAAAAATCATCGGGGAGACCTGTATGCTACGCATGGAATGGGTCCGGCTTGTCAAATCCTGGATATTCACCGGGGTGACAAGATGAACTATCTGGTAGCGATGGACAGCAAACCGGTGAGCATTCCCGCGTACATGGAGGCGAGGGGAGAAGATGCTACAGGATTTCAAAACGGTCAGCACACCATGACGATGATCAAAACCGAAAAAGGGAAAACAATTCATATTCAGCATGATGTGGCTACGCCTCGTCCTTACTCACGGATGTACAATGTTGCGGGAGTGAACGGATTTGCGAGTAAATATCCGACTCCCGGCTATGCGCTTAAAGGTGAAGTGTTGAACAAAAGCGGTGCTCCTGAATTGGGAGACTTAAGCGCACACAAATTCATGTCTGATGAAGCCCGCATTGCGTTGATGGAGCAATATAAACATCCTATTCAGAGTGAGTTGGAAGAAACCGCAAAGCAGTTGGGTAAAATAGCCCACGGCGGCATGGATTACCTAATGGATTACAGACTGATTTACTGTCTGCGTAACGGTTTACCTCTGGATATGGATGTGTACGATTTGGCAGAATGGTGCTGTTTGGGTCCATTGACTGCCATTTCGCTGGAAAATAACAGTGCACCGGTCGAAATTCCCGACTTTACACGCGGACATTGGAATGATGTGCAAGGATATAGACACGCCTTTGTTGAAGGTAGAAGGTAGAATGAAGAAGGAAGAATTGAAGGCGGAAGGTTGAAGGCGGAAGGCGGAATCCAATTATGAATTATGGGATACTCGGGGTGCGACTTAAAGTCGCACCCCGAGTTGACAAACTGTAATGGTAACAGTTGAAAATAAAAAAAAGAACCCATCACAGAGTTCTTTTTTGTGCGGATGAAGGGACTCGAACCCCCACGCCTCTCGGCACTAGATCCTAAGTCTAGCGCGGCTACCAATTACGCCACATCCGCTTGGAAAATTGGAACTGCAAAAGTACAATTATTTTTAATATGAAAGTTGACAATCTTGATTTTTTTTATATATTTTTTTGATTCCGAAATTATTCCGCCTTCCGCTTTTTTTAAAATCCGAAATCATTCTACCTTCTTCCTTGTAAACTCGTAATTCGTAATTGGATCATTCCGCCCTCCGCCTTCCGCCTTCCGCCTTTTTTAAAGTCCGAAATCCGAAATCCGAAATCTTTTGTATCTTTGTAATCTAAAACAGAACGTTTATGAGCACAGTAATGATTGGTGATGTAATTCGGGAAATTCTCGCTCAACACGGGAAGCAGCAGCTCTTTTTGGAGCAGCAGGCGGTGGAAATTTGGCCTGATGTGGTAGGGAATTTGATCAGCAGATATACACACAAAGTGAGTGTTTCAAAGGGAGTATTGACTGTTTTTGTAAAAAATAGTGCACTTCGTTTTGAATTGAATGGTAGGAAATCGGAGATCATAGAAAAGCTGAACGATAAGCTGGGAGCTCCGACAATTAAAGATTTGAACATCAGATAGTAGCCATGAGTAAGAAACAGCTATTTCTCATTGGAGTATCGTTGAGCCACTCCTTTTCTTCCCCCTTTTTTTATAATAAATTTAAAAAAGAAAAAATAACTGATTATCAGTACGATGCATGTGAACTGAAACGGATTGAGGAGATATGGGAGTGCCTTAAGGAGTATCCAAATTTAGAAGGTTTTAATGTTACATTTCCTTATAAAGAGCAGATTATTCCTTATTTGGACTGGATCGATCCGTTGGCAGCGCAGATTGGTGCTGTTAATGTGGTAAAGGTGGTTCGTACCAGGAATCACTTTCAAATGCGAGGTTATAACACGGATCATATCGGTTTTGCTGCCACCCTGGATGCTGTGAAGAAGCGCAAGGAAGTCCCTTTTCATCGGGCACTCATTTTCGGTACCGGCGGTTCCGCTAAAATGGTAGCATTTGTGTTGGCTCAACAAGGCATTGAGTATCATTTTGTCTCCCGTAATCCCGATTTGGGTTTTTTGACTTATGAATTAATAAATAAAGGGGGGATGGAAGAGTATGATCTCTTGGTGCATTGTACACCGGTGGGCACATTCCCTATCGTTGAGCAAATGATACCCATTGATACTCAGCAGATTACATCAAATCATACCCTAATAGATTTGGTTTACAATCCGAAAGAATCCCTCTTTCTGCGTAAAGGCAGAGAAGTCGGGGCAATCACCCAAAACGGACTGCTGATGCTGGAAGTACAGGCGGAGGAGAGTTGGAAAATTTTCAGTGCTACTTCTTTCTAATTCCTTTGTAAATCAAATAGATAACAAAGAGAACTCCCAATCCTAACAGGATAATGGATAGTTCGTGAGCATATTTTTTGATCAAATCTTGTTGACCATGAGCAACATAGCCTACAATAGCTAAGATGCAATTCCAGATGAAAGCTCCCAAAGTAGTATAAAGGAGAAAAGGTAGCATTTTCATCTTCGCCAAACCGGCAGGAATAGATATCAATTGGCGAATGCCTGGAATTAAACGTCCAATAAAAGTGGAAATATTACCATTTTTTACAAAATAGTTTTCTGCTTTGATCACTCCCTCTTTGCTAAGCAGGAACATTTTCCCTAAACGGGTTTCAACAAACCAGTAAACAATTGGTCTGCCCAAAAAGAGCGCTAAAAAATAGTTAATCAAAGCTCCCAGAATCGCTCCCAAAGTAGCAAAGAGTACAACTACAGACATGTTAATCCACTTATTGTCAGTAAGATATAGATGTGGATTATCGGGATCACAAGCTCCATACGCAGCCGGTGGAACTACGATTTCTGATGGAAATGGAATAAAGGAACTTTCGATGGTCATAAAGAGCGTGATAGTTCCATAATTCAGATTATCGAGATAGGTTCCGACCAATCGCATGGTCAACGATTTTTTTGTTGTATCTTGAGGTGTGGTTTGATTTTCAGCGAGTGTGACGGTGCAGAGCGCAACGAGCGATAAAATAAGAAATACTCTTTTCATTAAGGCTTATATTGTTGGATTAATGATGTAATTTTCGGGTCTAAAACAAAGTCATCTGAAATAGCTAAAAATTGAGGAAATTGTTCATAATGAGTCAGCAGTGCATCTTCAAGGATTTGATAACCGACATCCATGTTGTGATTTAGGAGCAGGAAGGCAGCATAGTAGTACAGGAACATATCTGATTTATTCTCAATCGGTAACTTTTTATCAAAGTGTGCAAAAAGGGTTTCCCCTACATGATACAATTCATCTTCTAAGAGAATATTTCCAATCCCATCTATAAGGGGAATGAGCAGTTCCGGGTCTTTGATGCCCACTTCAATAAGTCGAATCATCTCTTGAACCATTTCATCCTTGTTGTAAAACTCAAGCATGGTAAAAATGAACTCAGAATTGAAAGGGAAGGTGCCGATATGCTTTTCAATAAAGGCAACCCCATTTTCGATATCTCCCAATTTAAGATAGAGTTCAATAATATAAGGCACTGCATAGTGGTGAGCAAAACCATTATTTACCATATACTTGGCGTACTCTATGGCTTTGGCATATTCTCCTGTTTCATCATAACATGTAGCCAAATCAATGTGAGGAGCAAAGACCTCAAACTCCGGTTTAGAAAAGAGCTCAATTGCTTTTAAGTAGTGTTCGATTGCTTCTTCAAATCTGCCGGTGTTTTGATAACAATTTCCCAAACGGTAGTAGGTTTCTCCAATTTGATCATCACAAACTAATGCAAATTGCAGTGCATCAATCGCTTCTTCGTGCGCTTTATTATGCTGGTAAAGCGTAGCTAAATTGATCCAGGATTCAGGCAAAAGCGGAAAATGATCCGACAATTCCTTAAAAAATATAATCCCTTCATCGAGGCGTTTTTCTAATGCAAAAAGATCCACAACGCCACTCAAGTATTCTCCAAAATCAATATCATGTTCTAAAACAATGATAAGGTGTTTAAGAGCTTGTTCGGGATTATGTTGTTTGAGATATTCATATGTGAAGGCAAAATGCACTTTAGGATCTTCCGGATCCAATGCATAAGCTTTTTGAATTAAAGGAAAAATCTCACTATCGCGTTCCAATAATGCGTAGAGGTTTGCTTTTTCAAGATAAAGATCGGAAGTTTGATAGAACTCCTGTTCTATTAATTCAATCTCTTTTTCAGCCAGATCAAATTTTTGACTCAAAAGATAATATCTCACTAAATTTAATCTGAAAGTTAAATATTCCGGATAAAGTTTTATAGATTGATCAATGGCCCTTTTAAGATAAAAAGATGCCTTAAACTCATTCGGCTCATTTTCTGGGAAAAAATAAAGAGAAATAATTTCAAACTCTTCAATAGTGAATTCTATATCTATATTGCTTTCCGAGGCTGTCTTGAAATCGTTAATCAGTTGTATATCAGCGTCTTCAAAGTGTTTCATAGTCTGTTTTACTGGGCTGCAAATATATAAAAAAATCTTGTATCTTTGCAGGTTATTGTTAATCTATTTTTAAAAATATATACTAACTATGGCTTTATTGATTAAAAACATTAAGAAATTAGTTCAGGTGGAGTATGAACCTGTAGCTTATCGGGCAGGTAAAGAGATGGCTCATTTGGAAACTATTGATGATGCTTTTTTATTGACTGGAGGGGAGAAAATCGTTGATTTTGGCCCTATGAAGCAATTGACTAAAGCGACTCTGAATCAGGTTCAGGAGCAGGTCGAGATTATAGATGCCACCGGAAAGATGGTTTTTCCATCATTTTGCGACTCGCATACTCATATTGTGTATGCTGGAAGCAGAGAGATTGAATATATAGATAAGATTAAGGGGTTATCTTATGAGGAGATAGCAAAAAGAGGGGGAGGGATTAACAATACTGCCCGTTTATTAGCTGAGGCTACCGAGCAAGAACTCTTCGATACTGCCTACGACAGATTGATGGAAATGGGTTCTTTCGGTACAGGTGCTGTTGAGATTAAAAGTGGTTATGGTCTGACTACTGAAACGGAGTTGAAGATGTTGCGTGTGATTCGCAGATTGCAAGAGGAAACCCCCTTTATTATTAAATCGAACTTTTTGGGAGCTCATGCGGTTCCTTTGGAATATAAAGGCAGACAAACAGAATATGTAGATATGATTATCAATGAGATGATTCCGATGGTGGCAGCAGAAGGATTGGCTGATTTTATCGATGTTTTTTGTGATAAGGGCTTCTTCACACCTGAGGAGACAGAAAGGATATTAATGCAAGGAATCAAGTATGGTATGAGACCTAAAATTCACGCTAATGAGTTGGATTATTCCGGAGGAATTCAAGTTGGAGTAAAATATAATGCACTTTCTGTTGATCATCTTGAGTACACAGGGGATGAAGAGATTGAAGTGTTGTTAAATTCTGAAACGATGCCGACTTTTTTACCGGGAGCTGCTTTCTTTCTCGGAATGGTTTACGGTCCGGTACGTAAAATGATTGACGCAGGATTACCTATTGCACTGGCTTCCGATTACAATCCGGGTTCCTCACCATCCGGAAATATGCAATTGGTACTCTCCATGGGTTCCATAAAGTATAAAATGATTCCGGAAGAGGCAATCAATGCAACCACACTCAACACAGCTTATGCTATGGATGTTCAAGATGTTGCAGGCTCCATTGCAAAAGGGAAAATAGCCAATTTTTATATTACAAAACCGATACCCAATATTGAGTTTATGCCCTATTCTTTTGGTTCTAATAAGGTTGAACAAGCTTTTCTGAGAGGAAAAAGATTGGCATAATTGTAGATGGGATCTCCTAATAAGGAAGTCCGTCTCCAGCATCCTCATCAGAGGATGGCTCATTACTGTAGTGGTTCATTTTAGATTCAAAAGTGTCAAAGCCGGTGTTTGGAGTGATGTTGTCATCGCTCTTCATATCACTATAGTCTATATCGGAGAATTTAGTGTATTTGCTTTCAAAACGGACTCTAATATTTCCTGTGGAACCGTGTCTGTTTTTTTCAAACATAATATCAGCCTTTCCTTGAGATGGAGTCTGATCTTCGAAGAGTTCAAACCTATAATATTCGGGTCTGTAAATAAAAAGTACCATATCGGCATCTTGCTCGATGGATCCCGATTCACGAAGGTCGGAAAGTTGTGGTCTTTTCGTGGAACTACTTCTTGTTTCAACGGCTCTGGACATTTGAGAAAGAGCAATCACAGGTACATTGAGCTCTTTTGCTAAAGCTTTGAGAGATCTGGAGATAAAACTGATCTCCTGCTCACGATTTCCCTTATTTTTCTCATTATCTCCGGTTGCCTGCATTAATTGAAGGTAATCGACAATAATCAGTTCAATATTTTTTTGCTGTTTCAATCTTCGGCACTTGGCTCTTAAGTCAAAAACGGAAAGGGCGGGAGTGTCGTCAATAACTAAGTTGGCATTGCTGAGGTGTCCAATCTTGTTGGTGAGTTGGGTCCACTCCACGTCATCCAATCTTCCCTTGGAGATTTTTTCAGAATCGATACCGCTTTCTATGGAGAAGAGTCGGTGTACAATTTGAGTTGCTGACATCTCCAAAGAGAAGAAAGCTACATTTTTCTTAAAATCTACGGCTGCATTGCGGGCTATTGAAAGCACAAATGAGGTTTTACCCATCCCCGGACGAGCTGCGATAATAATTAAATCCGATTTTTGCCAACCTCCGATTTTTTCGTCAATGGCACGAATTCCGGTTGGAACTCCATGGACTGCCACATCGCTGTTTCTCATCTCTATTAACTCTTCAATTGCTTTACTTACAACTTCAGGAAGTTCTTTGCTCTCGCGTTTGAAGTTTTGTTCTATAATTCCGAAAAGGTCGGTTTCTGCCCGATCTAAAAGGGAAAGTACATCGGTAGAATCGTCGTACGCATCTTTGATAATTTCATTACATGTTGTAATCAGAGAACGTAAAACATATTTCTCCATCACGATTCTGGCGTGATACTCAATGTTAGCAGATGAAGCTATACGCTGCGTTAATGATGCTAAATAGGCAGGTCCTCCAATGGCATCAAGCTGTTTATTTTGTCTAAGATGATTGGTCGTTGTGAGTAAGTCGATCGGTTTAGAATCTTTAAATAGTTCCCGGAATGCTCTGAATATTAACTGGTGTGATTCCTGATAAAACATTTCAGGGGTTAACAAATCAATCACTTCTCCTACTGCGTCCGCTTGAATCATGATTGCTCCCAAAACAGCCATCTCAAAATCGATAGCTTGAGGAGTTAACTTCCCGGTGAATCCCATCACTGATTCCAGGGTGTTCAATGCAGGAGTAGCAGAGGTCTTTTTAACCATAAAGTTTTCGTTTGCCATAAATTACGTGTAAAAAATCGTTATCTGTTTGAAAGATCAAAAATAATACATTTTTAGTTAATATGAAACAGTTTTTTTGACAAATTGAGAGTTGTTAACAATAGAAATTTCAAAATATTATTCTATACTGTTGATATTAAATTTATTATCATCATGAAATAAGATCTATTAAACTTATCAACAAGACAGAAAAAAATAGTAATTTTGCAGCTTCGAATTTAAACTATAGAGAAATATGAAACTAATGAAAGAAAGTATTATAGGGCTTATTTTGATTGTGACTCACTTTGTTCTCTTTTCTCAAAAAGAGACTAAAGTTCAGGGAACGATTTTGAATAATCAATTTGAAGAAGTTGTTTTAAAGTTAGCATATAAGGCTGATACTCCTTCAGACTACGGTAAAGCTACCATTACTGAACAGGGTACGTTTATACTCACATCTACCAATATTACGAGATCCGATATTTTTAAATTGGAATTTTCAGAAAAGGATTTCTTTCTGATGGTATTGCATCCCGGAGATCAAATTAGAATTGCTTTCGATGCACATAATTTACAATCGATTGTTTCAGTAAGCGGTTCTCCTTCAATGAGTTTTGTCAAAGGAACAGCAGATCTTCTGGCGAGTAATAGAAAGATAATGGATAGTATCAATGTCGCGCTTCAACAGGATAAAGAGCAACTTTATTACAATCAGTTTTTCCAGGATTTGCACCAATTCCATCAAACCAATAATGATGTAGATCAACATATTACTCATTTATATCGTATCTACGATACATTGCTAAACTTTGTCTCTTTACAATCCCAAAAAGAATACTTAAAGTCAAAAAATATTGATCATTTTATTTCTCAAGTGATTACTTATACCAAACAGATGGAGAGAGATTATACTCCATTGGCAAACTATTTGGTAAATGCTCCTAAATATTATGACTTTAGTAAAGATGTGCCTCAGGCAGCACAAGAGTTTTATCAACAATTTAAGCAGAGCTATTTGGATAAAATCAATGAAAGACATCAAATTGCAGTGTCAGGTTTGGGAACATTGATGGCAGAGGTAAAAAAGATCAATGCTAAGCGCGACTCTTTGGTGTATGGAGAGTATTTATCGCAGAGTAAAGTGAAGAAAAGTATGGGCGAGGAGTTGTTCCGGGTGCTGCAAAATTACCCGATTCCCCAAAATAGTGAAAATCAATATATAAAAGAAATAGCCAATACAAACCAGGCAGCCGAAACGTTTAAGGCGAACTCACAGGAGAAAGTAAAACAGGTAATTCAAGTGTACCAAAATGCGTATAATAAAGAGACTGAAAAAGTGAATCAGGCTATTTTGCAACAACTGGTGGATCATAAAGATGATTTGGCGGTTTTGATGTTTGTAGATATCTATAAGAGAGAGCAGTTCCCCGATTTACATCAACAAGTGGCTCATGCGCTCTATGCAAAATATCCTGATAATCCATTGGTTGCTGAAAGATACAAAGCCGAAACTTCACCTAAAAACAGTACCAATATTGGCTCTATGGCTCCGGATTTGGCATTTCCAAATCCGGATGGTAAAATTATTAAGCTGTCCGATTTAAGAGGGAAAGTAGTGTTATTAGACTTCTGGGCATCTTGGTGTAGACCTTGCCGAATGGAGAATCCCAACGTGGTAAAAGCATACCATCAATACAAAGATAAAGGATTTGATGTGTATAGTGTTTCATTGGATCGAACTAAAGAAGCTTGGTTAAAAGGGATTCAAGATGACGGATTGGTATGGCCTTCTCATGTCAGTGATCTGAAATATTGGTCTTCCGAGGCTGCTGCTGTTTATGGTGTTACCTCCATTCCATCTACCTTTTTGATTGGAAAGGATGGTAGAATAGTAGCTAAAAACCTAAGGGGTGAAGCGTTGGTAAATGCGCTGAAACAGTTATTGGGAGAATAGACTGAGAGGGAGAAAGGGAGTTAAGAATTAATCAAGTATTGATTAAAATTATAAAAAGAATATTAGGAAAAATAAATGAAGAATATTAGAAACTTTTGTATTATTGCTCATATTGACCACGGTAAGAGTACTTTGGCAGATCGTTTGCTACAGCTTACCGGTAATGTCTCTGATCGGGACTTCCAGGATCAAATGCTGGATAGTATGGATCTGGAGAGAGAAAGGGGCATTACAATTAAAAGTCATGCTGTACGGATGGATTATGAGTATAAAGGCGAGAAGTACATATTGAACTTGATCGACACTCCGGGGCACGTTGACTTTTCTTACGAAGTTTCTCGTTCTATTGCTGCTTGTGAAGGTGCTTTACTCCTGGTTGATGCTACTCAAGGGGTTCAGGCACAGACCATTTCCAATCTGTATTTAGCTATCGATCACGATCTTGAAATTATCCCGGTACTAAATAAAATGGATATGCCTTCTGCAATGCCTGAAGAGGTTAAAGATCAGATAGTGGATTTATTGGGTTGCGACAGAGATGATATTTTTGAGGCCAGCGGTAAAACAGGAGAGGGAGTTGAGGAGATTTTGGCGGCGATTATTCAGAAAGTTCCCGCTCCCAAAGGAGATCCGGAAGCTCCACTACAAGCATTGATATTTGACTCCGTTTATAATTCCTACAGAGGGGTGATCTCCTACTTTAGAATTTTAAATGGCACGATCAAGAAAAATGATTTTGTAAAATTTTTCTCAAACAATAAAGAGTATCACGCGGATGAGATAGGTGTTTTAAGAATGAAAATGGAACCCACACCGGTACTTTCAGCCGGAATGGTAGGTTATATCATATCCGGTATTAAAACCTCAGCGGAGGTTAAAGTAGGAGATACCATCACACATGTAGAACGTCCTTGTGCCGAGGCAGTAGCCGGCTTTGAGGATGTAAAACCGATGCTTTTTGCGGGAGTCTATCCTGTTGATGCGGATGATTATGAGGAGTTAAGAGCCTCTTTGGAAAAATTACAGTTGAATGATGCTTCGCTTACTTTTGAACCTGAATCTTCAGCAGCGTTGGGATTTGGTTTTCGTTGCGGATTTTTAGGATTGTTACACATGGAGATTGTGCAGGAACGTCTGGACAGAGAGTTTGATATGGATGTAATTGCTACAGTTCCCAACGTTTCTTACAGAGTACACACAACTAAAAGAGAGGTGATAGAGGTGCATAATCCTTCCGGAATGCCCAATCCGAGTGAGATCGATTTTGTAGAAGAACCTTACATTAGAGCACAAATTATCAGTAAAGCCGATTATATCGGACCGATTATGAAGCTCTGTCTGGATAAGAGAGGAACCCTTGTGAATCAGGTTTATATTGCGTCTAACAGGATTGAGATGGGTTTTGATCTTCCCCTAGGCGAGATTGTTTTTGACTTTTACGATAAGCTGAAAAGTATCTCCAGAGGATATGCTTCTTTCGACTACCATATTACCGACTATAAGCCTGCCAAACTAGTCAAATTGGATATTCTGTTGAATGGAGATTCGGTAGATGCGTTATCTTCGCTAACTCACGTAGATAATGCATACCCATTTGGACGTAAGATTTGTGAAAAGTTGAAAGAGTTGATTCCACGTCAACAGTTTGATATAGCAATCCAGGCAGCGATTGGATCCAAAATTATTGCCCGTGAAACTATCAAGGCGTTACGTAAAGACGTAACAGCTAAGTGTTATGGTGGGGATATTAGTAGAAAGCGGAAACTCCTTGAAAAGCAAAAGAAAGGAAAGAAGAAAATGAGACAGATTGGTAACGTAGAAGTACCACAATCTGCTTTCCTGGCAGTTCTCAAGTTGGATTAATAAATAAGGTAGAAATTAGAAGGTAGAAGGTAGAATTAGTATTTTCTTTCGTTTTTTTACCGGAATAAAAGCGAAGAAAGAAGGCGATTGAAGGAGATTAAGGAAGAAGTTTGCATCAGTTAAAATAAACGATATGAAAACCTTAAAACTTTTTACTATCTTTTTGTTTTTTATAACTAGTTTTGCATTTGGACAAGAAAAAATACCCTTATTATCAGGAATTGTGAAGGTCTCTGTTCAAAATGGGACTATTGAGTGCGACTTGCAATTGACGGAATTAGTACTTCCTAAAGATTATTTAATTCGCTTAAATAAGGGGCTAAATATTCTAAATATGGAAGTCAAAAACCCCGATCCTTTTTTGGTTGGGTTTGATAGAGATTTAACAGACTCTGTTCAATCACATGAAACTGTCTCATATTTTATTCCCTCAGATGTAAAGGGTGAAAAGTTTTATCCGAATAACATTCGATTTCGGTATGTTGGAAAATTTCCGGTTATCAATGATACTCTTTGGACAACAATGCAAAGGGAGGATTGGAGGGGAAATATTGCGTTTGTAAAAGGTAATCTCAGGGTTGATGGTATTCAATCGGCCTGGTATCCAACAGTATACGATCCTATCAATGACTTGCAGTACGATCAGTTGAAATATGATATAACTATAGATTGTGAAGATTGTGAAACCATCTATTTGAATGGGGCTGAACCTGTAAGGGGAAGTTTGATCAACTTCAAAAGCGACATTGCTCGTGAGCTTCTACTGTTTATAGGGAAGTACAATATTCAAGAAAGTGAAACAACTTATATGCTCAATTCAGATTTTACTCAAAAAGAATTAGAAGAGGTTGACAAGATTAATGATCGAATTTTTGATTTTATGATCCGTTATACGAATATTGAATATCAGGAAAAACTAGTATGGATTGATGGTGGTGTTACAGCAAAAGGGTATGGATTTGCATTTTTTAGTTATCCTGCAATAACAGTTGTTGGGGATCCACCATACGATTTGCGTTCAAGTTTTCAATCTGTTAGTGATAGGAGTATACATACAATAGCTCACGAAATTAGTCATTATTATTTTGGTAATTTGAAGCGGAGTAATTCATACTTAGAATCATTGATTAATGAGGGTTTTGCCCAGTTTTTAGCATCTAAATATGTGAGTCAAAATGAAGATGCAAATTTTATTAAGGATGAGATGATTCAAGCCATTGAATGGTTTGAAGACCCTGATTTTAAGTTTAAAGCCATGCTTGATTTCAATCAGTCTGAGCATACTAATGATCGTGAAACATATGCTTATGATTATCAAACAGCAATATTGTTTACTATCGAAAGAGAAATAGGTGAAGAAAAGATGCAACAATGGATTAGGCTTTTATTACAAGGAGAGGAACCTATCTCAAATAAAGATTTTTTTAAAAGCACATTGAAAAAAGCTATCAATAACGATGATAAGTACAACGACGTTGTCGATAAATATCTTATAGGCGAATTAACAGTAGAAAATATGAAAAAAATTTGGATAGAGTGATAATTTCGTTTCAGTGTTAAATCCGAAATATCCTTCTACCTTCATCCAAAAAACTTACTTCTTACTTCTTACTTCTTACTTCTTATTTCTAACTTTAAATAAAAAGGGGGGAAAGGACGTTCTTAGCGCACTTCAATTTCTTCTTCCAACTCCCAGAATCCCCTCACTGTGAATTGTTGGTCATGCAGTAGGATCCTTTCAGGCTGAATCTTTTTAAGATAGTTGCCGGTGTCCCATTTACCGTTGCGGTTCCGATCAAAAATGAAACGTACTTTGTAATTCCCCGGAGTCAGATGCTCATAATTTACCCTTTGAGACTCGGATAATATCTGTTTATCGACAACCTTACTTTTACTATCCAAAAGTTCTACAATATAGCTACAATCCTGATTTTCAAAACGATATAAAATGGATAGTGTCCCATAATCGCGCTCGGTTTTCATTTTGAAACGGATCTGTATGGAGTCGTTCAGCCTTCCGTGATACCCCTGGAAAAGAGAGTCTCTGAACAGGATGGTGTACTCTTTACCGGGCTCAAAAGGATACTCGACAGGGAGCATTCGGGTGATGGGTTGATCGGTCGAGAGTGTGTGGTAAGAGGTATCTTCACCCTCTTTATCTTTTCTGATTAGGGTGTAGGGTATCTCAGGAGTAGGAGAAATAGGCGGATCAAACCGTAATGTGAGTGGCTCGTAAAGTGAACCGGCATGTAGGGCAGAAACCTGTGCTGGCGGTGGTGTGGCAGTTCTTCCCCAAAGTCCTGTTGAGATCGGTTTGTAGGGTGCAAGAATCAGAGTGTCAATAGATTGATACTCTGATATGGTAATCTCTATTTGTGCAGTATCCTCTTCAGAAAGGGGGGTAGTAAAAAGAGTGAGGGTATCCCCACCCGGACTCCACTCTTCGTAGAATTGTAAATCGTGGGATGTAATTAGTCTGAGATTATTTTGTTGAGGAAATACGCAAGATTTATTTAATTTGAAACGGTACTCCCCGTTCCTGTTAACAGTTAATGGACTGATAAGAAACGGTTGATGATCCTCAGTAAAGAAAGCCAGATCGATGGTGTCTTCCTGACCTGTCATCACGGGTTCATCTAAAAAAGCGATTCCTTCACCGGGTAAGTCGAAGCGAAGGTTTCCGTTCATATCTTGTAGTGCAAATATTTTATATTCCCCTTCGGTGATATTTTTGAACTGAAATGATCCGTCTGCCTTGGATTTGGTCAAATATTGAGGTTGAGCCATAATGGGCAGCGAGTCCTCAAATTGATCATACAGGAAGATGAAAAGGTCCTTTTGAGGCTCTCTTGTTTCAGCATTAATAATTGTTCCTTGAATCGATGCGGTGTCAATCTCATCTCCTGTGGAGAATGCGTATTGATAGATAGAAAGTGGATTCCCTTCCGTATAATCTTTGATGGCATTAGAAAGGATAATGTTGTAGGTTTTATTAGGTAAAAGGGTATCTTTCCATTCAATAACCAGCGATTTTCTTTTTATTTTGTAATTAGGCGTAGTTGTTAACGGAGGAGAAAAGATGATATTTTCCAAGGGATTGTTTAATGTGAAAAATTCATCGAAGGTGATTCTGATAGATTTTCCGGTATAGTTTGTGGTACCTTGTGGGGGCTGTTCCTTAACCACGGCGGGTGGAGTAACATCACGGGGACCACCCGTGGGTGCCACAATTTGAGCACATCCGTACAGGAATAGCAAGAGTATAAAAAGAAATCGGTTCTGTCTCATATTTAAACAATCCGCAAAGTTAGGAAAAATTATGATATATTTACCAAACTATTTATTAGAATTGACCCGAAATTCGAAATCCGAAATCAATGTTGTTCTTCTTCCAAAAAATGCGAATTAAACTGGCAGGGTAGCAATTCTGAGACGGAATTGATTACATGTACTTCACCTGTTTCTCCCGCCATAATCACTTGAATAGGTTGATTGTACTGGACTTCGTATTCTAGCAATGCTTGTCTACAGCTACCGCAAGGAGGAACAGGGTGCTGAACCGGACTTTGCGGATAGACAGCGGTAATCGCTATTTTGAGAATAGGTACTCCGGGATATTGAGAGGAAGCGTAGAAAAGGGCTGTTCTTTCAGCACATAAACCGGTTGGATAAACGCTGTTTTCCTGGTTATTTCCTCCCACAATAACGCCATTGTTGAGTAGTATGGCTGCACCCACCTGAAAATGGGAGTAGGGAGCATAGGATTTGTGGGCATTCTCTTCGGCGACTTTCAGTAATCTTTGGAGATCTTCAGGAATAGCTGTCCTGTCAGGGTAAACGTGAACTTGTGTTGCTATTGTGATTTTTTTCATACCAAATAGATAAACTTATCTCAGTGTAAACTTAAAAATCCCCCTTTTTATTGTGAATTAGGATCGGTTCTATCACAAAAAGTATAAAACTATTGAAAAAGGCAAAGAAAGTAACTCCGGCGTGGGTGTCTATTGTATCCTCAGTGAGCATTGACATAAAAATTAAGATAAAGAAGAGGAAATAGAGCAGTGATCTTTTTCTTGAACTGAAGAATGGAGCTGCCAGATATAACACAAATAAAGTCAGGAGGACAATCCCACCGGTTATCCATATTGTAAGAAACTGACTATGGCAACCTTTCTCCTTTTTGGTGATTTGCGAATGAGACTGCTCCAACTGATGGTCCAGTACTTTTTTATGGTCTCCCAAGCCAACTCCAAACCAAGGGTGTTCTCGAATAACTAGCCATGAGTTTCTCCAGAGTTCCACCCGTTCCAAAAGGGAGGATTGATGTAGAATCCCATATTTTTGGTACAGCGAGATACTGAAAAAGGTAGGGTAGAGGGAGCGTTTGAGTCCAAATTTTTCGGTATAGGCTATATTGGCGTATCCCATCTCTATATTTTGGAGATCTTTTTCGGTGAGTGCCAACACACCTTCTCTATCTTTTGTTAATCCTTTAGAGTTGAGGTAGCGGATTAAACCGTCCTTTACAGTATCATAAGGGAGTTTGCTCCTCATTTCCCAGGTGGGAATCAGTTCGATTTCACAGATGTTGACTCCAATTCTGGATCCATTCTCGACAATAGAGAGGGTATCGTGATGATATGGATTGCCAAAACGAGTGTGCGATGCATATCCACCCCCCTCTTTTTTTATATCAAAATAATTAAAAGAGATAACACCTACATAAACGAAAAAGAGAACCAGAGAGGCAAAAAATCCCCAGATTAAAAACTTATTCTTCTGTTTTTCAAAGAGATAGGAAGTAAAAAAAATGATTCCTAAAATGAGCAAAATAGCGATGCCCGTCAAAGTTTGAGAGATAAACAAGTAGGCAGTCAACCAAATTGCAGTGATGATGAGTAACCCGTTGAAAATCCGGCTGTTAAATGCTTGTTTTCGAATCAGGAAAAGAATAATTACGATTCCCATCACGATATTGAGACTGAAACGGATGTGGGAAATAAAGCGTGATATTTCCCGAATGTCGTGAATGGGGGTATTCCATAAAAAATAGACCGAGATGGAGGTCGTAACCACTAATGAGCCGATAAAAGCGAGTAAAATAAGGTGTATCTCCTTCTTTTTGAGTGGGTTAGTTGTTGCTATCACGAAAGGAATGATGAGTAATGGCAGCTTGAGGAGGAGGCTTTGTAGCCCTGTTTGCAGATGATCGCTGTGAATAAGCCAGATGCCTAGCAGTAGGGGAAAACTCATGAGCCATAAAAGGGTACGATTTCCCTTAATGCTCTCCCATTTTTCCTTCCAATTCCATTCTAAAATGCTATTTATGAACAATGTAGTGATCCCAACGGTCATCGCAAAAAGTGACAATGGAAGTGCTATGGCGATGGTGAGTAGTCCCGCCAAATAGACATATTTATGAAATTTAGCCCTGGTAAAAAGGTTCATTATTTGCCGCTGAGAATGGATTGATATTGTTTTTGATCTATTAAAATCTGTTTAGCTACTTTAATATCCGGATCATGAACCAACAGATTTACAATTTTTCCTTTTTGATAGTAGTAACGAGTTACAATTTCCATCGCTAAATATTGAGATATCTCCTCTTGATACTTAATCAAATCGCGCTCTTTTTCCTCTTCAATGGCTTGGTTTAACTGTTTGATAATCGGATCAATTTTTTCCAGATATTGTTCTTCTGTTGCCACTTTAGTCAGTTGTTCCAAAAGGGCTTCGGTTTCACTTTTATAAGAATACTCTTTCCCTTTCAGAAATTGCTGAAATTGCGTATAGATTTCCGGAGTAACCTGAAACTGTGCCGCTTCAGCAATTTCCGGATTGTTGGCGTGATATTGATTGGCAAAATCAAAGATTAAATTATTGAGAATCAGCGTAATGAGAATTTCATGTGGAACCACTTCATCCGTGATGACATCAGGTTCAACCCCTCCCTTATCGTACACCGTTCTGCCATTTTTAGTTTTGTAAGCCACTGCCAGTGAATCAGGAATTTTAGTCGGTTTATTGCCGTTTTCTTTATCAAAATAATCTATATTTTGTACACATCTTCCACTGGGAATATAATATTTGGATACCGTGATTTTAAAAGAGGTGTTATAACTTAATGGTACAACATTTTGCACCAATCCTTTTCCGAAAGTTTTCTTTCCAACAATTACGCCACGGTCTAAGTCTTGAAATGCTCCGGAAACAATCTCCGATGCGGAAGCACTTGCTTCATTGACAACCACCACAACCGGAATCTTTTTATCTAAAGGAGTGGTACGAGTTTTGTAAACATTGTTCTGTTCCGGAATTTTTCCTTTCGTTTCAGTAATGGTCACATTTTGATCTACAAAGATGTTCATAATATTGACCGCTTCTTGTAGTAATCCTCCTCCATTATTTCGGAGATCCAGGATGAGATACTGCATTCCCTCCTCTTTCAGTTTGACAAAGGCATCTTTTACTTCACTGCTTGCCTTTTCGGTGAATTGATCCAGTTTGATGTAGCCTATTCGATTGTCGAGTAGGCCAAAATAGGACACGGCAGGAAACTTGATCTCTTCTCTTTTGATATCAAAGCGAAGAATTTCTCCTGTTGTAGATCTTTTCACTTCAACATTGAGTGTCGTACCGGGCTGTCCTTTTAAAATAGTACTCACTTCGTCGGTGGTCTTTCCTTTGGTAGATTGTCCGTTGATTTTGAGGATAATATCCCCGGCTCTCAATCCGGCTTTTTGCGAGGGCGTATCAAAGTAGGGTTCAGAGATTACAACTTCATCGCCATATTTCTGGATTAACGCACCAATTCCGCCATATTGTCCGGTAGTCATCATTCGGTAATCCTCAATTTGTGACTCAGGATAGTAAACACTGTAAGGATCGAGCGAATTTAACATTCCGTCAATAGCACTTTTTACTAAATCCCCGGGAGATATTTCATCCGCATATTTAGCGTTTAACTCTTTCAAGATGGAAACAAAGATATCTACATTTTTCGCTATTTCAAAATCGTTCTGTGCAGGAACAGTAAATAGCGAGGTAGCCAAAGCAAGACCTAACAATAAACCTTTAAATTTCATTTTCCTCACTATTTCATTAGTTTTTTGTAACGTATTCTTTTAGGACCTTCATTGCCCAATCGTTTTTTTCTATTCTCTTCATAATCAGTATAGTTACCTTCAAAGAAGTAAACCTGTGATTCCCCTTCAAAGGCTAAGATATGGGTACAAATTCTATCCAGGAACCAACGGTCATGAGATATGATGACGGCGCATCCTGCGAAATTTTCCAACGCCTCTTCCAGCGCTCTTAATGTGTTCACGTCAATATCGTTGGTGGGCTCATCCAGCAGGAGCACATTTGCTTCCGATTTTAAGGTCAGAGCTAAGTGTAAGCGATTGCGTTCCCCACCCGACAATACACCTGCTTTTTTTCCTTGGTCGGAGCCTCCAAAATTAAAGCGGGAGATATAGGCTCTGGAGTTGATTAGTTTGCCACCCAGCATGATCTGCTCATTGCCTTCAGAGATTACCTCATAGACACTTTTCTCGGGGTCTATTTGACTATGTTGTTGATCTACATAGCCTAAAGTTACTGTTTCTCCAATCTCAAAAGTCCCTGTATCAGGTTTTTCAATTCCCATGATTAAGCGGAATAGCGTGGTTTTACCTGCTCCGTTGGGTCCGATAATTCCTACAATACCGTTAGGCGGTAGCGAGAAATTAAGATTTTCAAACAGCAGTTTGTCTCCATAAGCTTTAGAAACCTGAACTGCTTCAATCACCTTGTTCCCTAAGCGAGGACCGTTAGGAATAAAAATTTCCAGTTTTTCTTCTCTTTCTTTGATATCTTCGTTGATCAGTCTGTCATAAGCGTTCAACCTTGCTTTTCCTTTGGCTTGTCGGGCTTTAGGACTCATTCTTATCCACTCCAACTCTCTTTCCAGGGTTTTCATTCTTCTGGACTCTTGCTTCTCTTCCATAGCCAATCGTTGTGATTTTTGTTCCAGCCAGGAGGAGTAGTTACCCTGCCAGGGGATTCCTTCCCCGCGATCCAGTTCTAAAATCCAACCGGCTACATTATCCAGGAAGTAACGGTCGTGCGTTACTGCGATGACAGTTCCTTTGTACTGTTGCAAGTGCATCTCCAACCACTCAACCGATTCGGCATCCAGGTGGTTGGTAGGCTCATCCAGCAACAAAATATCCGGTTCGGAAAGGAGTAGACGGCACAACGCCACTCTTCTTCTTTCTCCTCCGGAGAGATTGAGCACGGGTGTATCTCCTTCCGGACAGCGTAATGCGTCCATAGCACGTTCCAGTTTGCTATCTAATTCCCAGGCATCATGTTGTTCGATCAGTTCAGTCAGTTCGCCTTGTCTTTCAATCAGTTGATTCATTTCATCATCACTCAACTCCTCCATAAACCGCATATTCACCGCTTCATACTCTGCCAGAATATCCACTACTTCCTGAACTCCTTGCATCACCACCTCTTTTACAGTTAGAGAGTCATCCATCTCAGGTTCCTGAGCCAAATAGCCAACGGTATAACCGGGAGAAAATACCACTTCTCCCTGATATGACTTATCAACACCGGCAATAATCTTTAATAAAGAGGATTTTCCTGATCCATTGAGTCCCAAAACCCCAATTTTTGCCCCATAATAAAAGGAGAGATAAATATTTTTTAATACCTGTTTTTGAGGTGGGTAGATCTTACTCACATTCACCATCGAAAAAATAATCTTCTTGTCGTCACTCATACTCAATACTACATTAAATAATAATCTGCAAAGATAACGAAAAAAATATTTTTTCCGTATATTTGCCCCGAATTATTTGTAAATGC
>JAKPTX010000175.1 GCA_029570835.1 Bacteroidota bacterium | reverse complement strand
AGCTCAAAGTAATAGATATCCATCCCCCCAAAACCACCTTCTTTATCAGAAGCATAATAAGCCCTGGTTCCCGATGCATTAATAAAAATGCTCAATTCATCGGCTTGTGTATTGATAGGATAACCCATATTCAGTGGAGTACTCCATGATCCGTCCGCAAGTAAGGTGGAGAAAAAGAGATCTCTTCCCCCCATACCGATGTGTCCATCTGACACAAAGTAAAGTGTTGTTCCATCGGGGTGGATAAAAGGGGCTGTCTCTTCCGATTCAGTATTAATAATCGGTCCTAAATTAACCGGAATAGAAAAAAGTCCCTCCTCCAACATTTCAGTCTTCCAAATATCAGTACCTCCAATAGACCCTGCTCTATTGGATACAAAATAGATAGTTTTCCCATCCGGTGCTATAGAAGGTTGTGATTCCCAGGCAGATGTATTCACAGGAGCGCCAAAATTTCGCGGTCTCGACCATTTCCCACCTACCCTTTTGGACCAATAGAGGTCACAACTTCCATATCCACTTTCCGCATTACACAACGTAAAAAAGAGGTATTTGCCATCCGGAGAAATGGTTTGTGCTCCTTCATTGTAGGAAGAGTTTACGGGAGGCCCCAGTGGTTCCCTTGCTCCCCACACAGAATCTTTAAACAAACTAAAATAAAAATCCTCTTCAGTGATACAAAATGCACAAATAGTTTTTTCATCTCTCGGTCTTTTAACCGTAAAAATCAGCTCCTGTTCATCAGCTGTCAGGGTGGCTAAGTATTCATCCCACTCAGAATTCACTCCATTTCCCATATTGACAGGAGTTAAGTTAACCGGATTTTTTAAAGCTTGTACACCAAACTCGCACTGTTTTACTTTCTTCTCAACCTCTTCCAATAAAGTTTTATTTTTAGATTGCTGCATAAAAATTTGATAATCCCGCAACGCTTCGTTATAAAGTCCCGATTTTAGTTCTTCATCGGCAGCAAACATATATAAAATAGGGTCCGGTTTTTCAAGAAGATCTATTGCTTTATGGTATGCAGAGGCAGATTTTTCGGACTCTAAAGTAAAATTATACACATCACCCAATCTGATATAGAGTTCCGGATAGGTTGAATCTTTCTGAATTGCTTTAGTTAAAGTTTGAATCGCTTTTTCAAACTCCCTCTTGTCAATTTGTTCTACAGCCTTTTCACATAATTTCCTAACACTTCTCTTAACTTGTGCTTGAGTTATCTGCACAGTGAACAAAGTGAGCAAAATCAACAAAACAATTTTAAAAACAGATTTCATTCCCTACAGATTTAATTTGCAAAGATATAAAATTTAAATCATAGATGACTTATTAATTAAAAGGTATGAAAAAAGGGCTCTCTTTTTATGGGAGCCCTTTTGATTTCAAAACTCTGTATTATGCTTTCCCACCGGAACTGCCAAATACAGGTAGCACTTCACGAGAATTTTCATTGATCTTCCCATGATTTTGCTCAAATTTCTGAATATTATCATTTAAAGCAGCCATTAGTCTTTTTGCATTTTGAGGAGTCATGATCACTCTCGATCTTACAGTTCCCTTAGGGATACCCGGCATCATGGATACAAAATCCAAAATAAACTCAGCATGAGAGTGAGTAATGATCGCCACATTAGCGTAAACTCCTTGGGCTACCTCTTCAGTTAAATGAATATCAATTTTTTGCTCTTCCATTTCTATTATTTTTTTGATGCCATTAATATTTCATACTCTTCTTTTGAGCCGACCAAAATATTTTGGTACTCTGCTAGGCCGGTTCCTGCAGGAATTAAATGTCCCACAATAACGTTCTCTTTCATTCCTTGTAATGTATCAGTTTTAGCATTAATAGCGGCATCGGTTAATACTTTAGTTGTTTCCTGGAAGGATGCAGCTGAGATAAAGCTTCTTGTTTGTAGGGAAGCTCTAGTGATTCCTTGTAGAATTGGTTTTCCCGTTGCGGGTTGGGTATCTCTTACTTCAATCAACTTAAGGTCTCTTCTTTTCAGAATTGAATTTTCATCACGCCATTTTTTAGCTGAAATAATTTGTCCCTCTTTAACCTCTGTAGAATCTCCGGCATCAACAACTACTTTCTTCTTCCAAATTTGATCATTCTCTTCTTGGAAGTCAATCTTATTGACCAACTCTCCTTGTAAAAATTTGGTATCTCCGGGATCTCCAATCTCCACTTTTCTCATCATCTGTCTTACAATCACTTCAAAGTGTTTGTCATTAATCTTCACACCTTGAGAACGATAGACTTCCTGAATTTCATTTACAATATACTCTTGAACTTTCATCGGTCCCTTCACATTCAAGATATCAACCGGAGTCAGAACTCCTTCTGAAAGCGGAGTTCCGGCCTTAACAAAGTCATTTTCCTGAGCCAAGATCTGTTTTGAAATTGGGATCAGATACATTTTTTCTTCGCCTGTTTTTGATGTTACTTTTACAACACGATTCCCTCGTTTCAATTTTTTCTCAAAAGTAACTACACCATCTATTTCAGAAACCACAGCCGGATCTGACGGATTACGTGCCTCAAATAACTCTGTTACACGTGGTAAACCTCCCGTAATGTCACCGGACTTCCCAAAGGAGCGAGGTATTTTAACCAAAATATCCCCGGATTTAACCCATTCTTGATTTTCAACTGACAATCTTGCACCCACAGGAATATCGAAACTCTTCAACACATCTCCTTCTTCATTCACAATGTGAATACTTGGATTTTTAGACTTGATACGACTTTCAATAATCACTTTATCATGGATATTGGATTGTTCATCTACTTCAATACGATAAGTAACACCTTCAACAATGTCATGATATTGAACAATACCATCTATATCCGTAATAATCAGTGCATTATATGGATCCCATTCTGCAATCAGATCTCCTTTTGACACATCATCCGAATGTTTAAAATAGAGATTGGCTCCATAAGGAATATGAGATGATGATAATGCAATACCTGTTTTTGTATCTATCACCTTCATTTCAGCTGAACGACCGATCACCTTATAGAAAGTTTTGCCATTTTCATCCATCTTCTCAAGAGCACGAAGTTCATCAATACTTAAAACTCCGTCAAATTTTGAGATAATCTTACTATCCGTTGCAATATTTGCAGCAACCCCTCCGACGTGGAATGTACGCAGTGTCAACTGAGTCCCCGGCTCTCCAATCGATTGAGCTGCAATCACACCGACAGCTTCTCCAATTTGTACCATCTTTCCGGTTGCCAGATTTCGACCATAACATTTTTGACAAACCCCTTGTTTAGATTCACATGTAGGAACAGATCTGATTTCGACCTCTTCTATAGAAGTTTGCCCTATCAAAGCACAAGCTTTCTCATCTAGTTCTGTACCGGCTCTAGCTATTAAGTTACCGGTTTGAGGATCATAAACGTCATGTAATGTTACACGTCCTAACAAACGTTCAGCGATTGTTTCAACAATCTCCTCATTTTTCTTCAGAGCAGTAATCGTCATCCCTCTTAATGTACCACAATCCTCTTCAGTAATAATTACATCATGAGAAACGTCAACTAAACGACGAGTTAAGTAACCCGCATCCGCAGTTTTAAGCGCTGTATCCGCCAAACCCTTTCTAGCACCGTGAGTTGAAATAAAGTACTCCAACACTGACAATCCCTCTTTAAAGTTTGACAAAATTGGGTTCTCAATAATCTCACCACCTCCAGCACTTGTTTTTGTAGGTTTTGCCATCAATCCACGCATACCTGACAACTGGCGTACCTGTTCGGCTGAACCTCTCGCACCGGAGTGTCTCATCATGTGTACAGGGTTAAATCCTTGTCTATCTTTAGCAATTTGATCAATCAAAATATTACCCAATTTAGCATTGGTGTGAGTCCACACGTCAATTACCTGATTATAACGCTCATTATTGGTAATCCAACCCATGTTATAATCTGACGTAATTTCGTCAATTTGTGCGTTGGCTTCCTCAATGAGAGCTCTCTTTTCAACAGGTATAATAACATCTCCCAAATTAAAGGATAAACCTCCTTCGAAAGCCATCCTAAATCCAAGATCCATAATATCATCCAAAAATTGCGTAGTAACAGCATTACCGAACTTAATTAAAATAGATCCGATAATATCTCTCAAGGATTTTTTAGTAAGAAGTTCATTGATGAATCTGTGTCCTTTAGGAACTAACTGATTAAAAATCACCCTTCCCACAGTTGTTTCTACTCTTACCATCTCTCCATCGCCATTCAAATCTACTCTACAATTAATAATTGCATTCAAATGAACTTTTCTTTCATTATAGGCAATAATTACTTCTTCAGGGGAGTAGAACGTTGCACCTTCTCCTTGAACACTTTCTGTTTCGGTAGATCTTAACTCTTTAGTAATATAGTAGAGACCCAAAACCATATCCTGAGAAGGAACGGTAACGGGTGCTCCATTTGCAGGATTCAAAATATTATGAGATGCCAACATCAACATTTGGGCTTCCATAATGGCCGCATTACCCAGTGGTAAGTGAACTGCCATTTGGTCACCGTCAAAGTCAGCATTAAATGCAGTACAAGAAAGTGGGTGAAGACGGATTGCTTTTCCTTCTACCAAACGGGGTTGAAAAGCTTGAATACCCAATCTGTGCAATGTAGGAGCACGGTTCAACAATACCGGATGTCCTTTCATAATATTTTCCAAAATTTCCCACACTACCGGATCTTTTCTATCGACAATTTTTCTTGCAGATTTCAAAGTTTTAACAATTCCTCTCTCTAGAATCTTTCTGATAATAAATGGTTTATAGAGCTCGGCAGCCATATCTTTTGGGAGCCCACACTCATTCAAGTTTAATTCCGGTCCCACAACAATAACGGAACGACCAGAGTAGTCAACTCTCTTTCCTAGCAAATTCTGACGAAACCTTCCTTGTTTTCCTTTTAAACTATCAGAAAGTGATTTTAGAGCACGATTTGATTCTGTTTTAACAGCACTTGCTTTTCTTGAATTATCAAATAATGAATCAACCGCTTCTTGAAGCATTCTTTTTTCATTACGCATAATCACATCAGGTGCCTTAATCTCAATTAATCGTTTCAAACGATTATTTCGTATAATCACTCTTCTATAAAGATCATTTAAATCTGAGGTTGCGAAACGCCCTCCATCGAGTGGCACCAACGGTCTCAAATCGGGAGGAATTACAGGAACGATCTTAACAATCATCCATTCCGGTTTATTCTCTGCTCTTCTGCGACTATCTCTAAAAGCTTCAAAAACCTGTAATCTTTTTAGAATATCATTTTTTCTTTGTTGTGATGTCTCATTATTAGCTTTGTGTCTGAGATCATACGACATTTGATCCAAATCCAGATTCGTAAGCAGATCATTTAAACCCTCTGCTCCCATTTTAGCTATAAATTTCTCCGGATCACTATCTTCCAACATTCTATTTTCCGGTGGTAATTGATCTAAAAATTCGAAATATTCTTCCTCTGAGATCAACATACCTTTCTGAACAGTTTCACTCTCCAATATACCGGGTTGAACAATAATGAACTTTTCGTAATATACTACTGCATCAATCTGCTTAGAGGTGAGACCCAACAAAGCTCCAATTTTATTAGGAAGTGATTTAAAAAACCAGATATGAGCAACCGGAACCACCAATTGGATATGTCCCATTCTTTCTCTTCTAACCTTTCTTTCTGTTACTTCAACGCCACAACGATCACACACAATTCCCTTATATCTGATTCGTTTATATTTCCCGCAATGACATTCCCAATCCTTTACAGGTCCAAAAATTTTCTCACAAAACAAACCATCTCTTTCAGGTTTGTATGTTCTATAATTAATGGTTTCAGGCTTTGTTACTTCCCCAAAAGATTGTTCAAGAATCAATTCGGGAGAAGCTAGGCTTATGGTTATACTTGAAAACTCTTTTCTGGTATTTGTTTCTTTTCTGAGAGCCATAAAATATTATAATTTTAAAGTCATTAATCAAATTTTACATCTAGAGCCAAACCACGAAGTTCATTCACAAGAACATTAAATGATTCCGGCAATCTTGGAGTAGGCATATTCTCGCCCTTCACAATCGCTTCATACGCCTTAGATCTTCCAACCACATCATCAGACTTGATGGTTAAGATCTCTTGAAGTACATTAGCAGCACCAAATGCTTCAATTGCCCAAACCTCCATTTCCCCAAAACGCTGACCTCCAAATTGTGCTTTACCGCCCAAAGGTTGTTGTGTAATCAAGGAGTATGGTCCAATTGAACGGGCGTGCATCTTATCATCGACCATATGATGCAATTTTAACATGTAAATATATCCCACAGTTACTTTCTGATGGAATTTATTACCGGTACCTCCGTCGTAGAGTTGTGTACTACCATTTAATGGAAGATTTGCCTGAACCATCAACTCATTGATTTCTTCAATAGTTGCTCCATCAAAAATAGGAGTAGAAAAATGAAGCCCTAACTCTTTTCCCGCCCACCCTAAAACGGTTTCATATACCTGTCCCAAGTTCATACGAGAGGGAACTCCAAGAGGATTAAGAACAATATCAACCGGACGACCATCTTCGAGGAAAGGCATATCCTCTTCTCTTACGATACGAGCAACAATACCTTTATTTCCGTGGCGACCCGCCATTTTATCTCCTACCTTCAATTTTCTCTTGGAAGCCACATACACCTTGGCCATTTGAACAATTCCTGTTGGAAGTTCACTTCCAATCATGGCATCAAATCTCTCACGTGTAAACATTGCTTTTATTTCTCTCTCTTTCATGAGATAGTTACGAATAATTTCAGCAACGTGAACATTTAACTTTGCATCATTTGTCCATTTAGATACGGTAACAACCGAGTAATCGACAGAATTCAATAATTTTTGAGAGAACTTCGATCCTTTGGATATCACTACATTTTTATCTATATCCTGTATATTTTGTGAAATCTTACCATCTAAGAAACGATACAATTTTTGTACCAACTGTTCCTTTAGTTCTGCCAATCGTTTATTACATCTCTCATCAATTTCGGAAAGAATATCTTTTTCTTTGGCTCGTGCTTTTCTATCTTTAGTCAATCTGGACAAAGATTTTGTATCAATAACTACCCCTTTCATTGAAGGAGGTGCCTTGAGTGAAGCATCTTTAACATCTCCGGCTTTATCTCCAAAAATTGCTCTTAACAATTTTTCTTCGGGAGTTGGATATGATTCCCCTTTAGGAGTAATTTTTCCAATCAATATATCCCCCTCATTCACTTCTGCTCCAATACGAATCAATCCATCCTCACCCAAATCTTTCGTTGCTTCATTAGAAACGTTAGGAATGTCGTTGGTTAACTCTTCAATACCTCTTTTAGTATCTCTAACCTCCAGAGTGAATTCTTCAATATGGATAGAGGTAAAAATATCATCTTTAACCACTTTTTCAGAAATAACGATCGCATCCTCAAAGTTATACCCTTTCCAAGGCATGAATGCTACCATCATATTTCTTCCCAATGCTAATTCTCCATCTTTAGTTGCATATCCTTCCGTCAATACCTCTCCTTTTTTAACCTTTTGCCCTTTTTTTACTATCGGTTTAATATTGATACAGGAGTTCTGGTTGGTTCTTTTAAATTTCTGTAGTTCATACGTTCTAATATTAGAATCAAAACTCACCAATTCCTCTATTTCTGTAAACTCATATTTAATGGTGATTTTTTGTGCATCCACATACTTCACCACACCATCGGCTTCTGCAACCAACAAAGCTCTGGAATCAATAGCCACTTGTTTTTCAAGACCTGTTCCAACGATAGGTTTTTCAGGAACCAAAAGAGGCACCGCCTGTCTCATCATGTTAGAGCCCATCAACGCACGGTTCGCATCATCATTTTCCAAAAATGGAATCAAAGAGGCAGCAATAGATGCTATTTGATTAGGGGCGATATCTATCAAACTAACTTTCTCTTTATCAACAATCGGATAGTCCGCAATATATCTAACTTTTAAACGGTCAGGTAAACTACCTGTTTCGGGATGAGCTGAAGTAGCTTGTGCAATAATCTGATTTTCTTCCTCTTCAGCTGTTAAATAGATTGGATCCTGATCATATTGAACAATTCCATCAACCACTTTTCTGTATGGAGTCTCGATAAATCCCAGCGTATTGATAGTTGCAAATACGCATAATGAAGAGATCAAACCAATATTTGGTCCTTCAGGAGTTTCAATAGTACAAAGTCTTCCATAGTGAGTATAATGGACGTCACGTACTTCAAAACCTGCTCTTTCTCTGGATAATCCTCCTGGACCTAAGGCTGAAATTCTTCTTTTATGTGTAATCTCAGAAAGTGGATTTGTTTGATCCATAAACTGAGACAACTGGTTGGTTCCAAAAAAGGAGTTAATTACTGAAGAGAGTGTCTTTGCGTTAATTAAATCAACGGGTGAGAACACTTCATTATCTCTTACATTCATTTTTTCACGAATTGTTCTCACCATTCTAGACAATCCGATTGAAAATTGATTATATAATTGTTCCCCAACGGTTCTTACTCTTCTATTACTCAAGTGGTCAATATCATCCACATCAGTTTTAGAATTCATCAATTCAATCAAATAATTAATAATTGAAATAATATCCTCTTTTGTAAGAATTCCCGTTTCAATAGGAATATTTAGATTTAATTTTTTGTTGATTCTGTATCTACCCACCTCTCCCAGATCATATCTTTTATCGGAAAAGAACAATCTTTCCAATGCGGAACGAGCTGCTTCTTCGTCGGGAGCTGCCGTATTTCTCAATTGTAGATAGATATATTCAATAGCCTGTTTTTCTGAATTTGCAGGGTCTTTTTGTAAAGTATTGAATATAACCGAATAATCCAGTTTTGTATCTTCACGGTGGAAGAGTACCGTTTTAATGTTTGCATCTATTATCTTACTGATATGAGACTCTTCAAAGACCACCTCTCTATCAATAATTAATTCTGTACGTTCAATATTGAACACTTCACCTGTTTCGCCGTCAACAAAGTCTTCATTTCTAACTTTAACTACTCTGGCGGCAAACTTTCTACCAATATGTTTCTTTAAATTGGTTTTTGTTACTTTAACCTCTTCTGCAATATTAAAGATATCCAAAATATCTTTATCCGTTTCATACCCAATTGCACGTAGAAGTGTCGTAACGGGCAATTTCTTTTTTCTATCAATATACGCATACATTACGTTATTGATATCTGTAGTGAACTCCATCCAAGACCCCTTAAAAGGAATAATTCTTGCAGAATACAGTTGCGATCCATTATTATGATATGAGGATCCAAAAAATACACCCGGAGATCTATGTAATTGAGACACTACGACCCTCTCAGCACCATTTATAATAAAGGTCCCTTTAGGAGTCATATAGGGAATCATTCCAAGATAAACATCTTCGATTTTTGTTTCAAAGTCTTCATGATCCAGATCATTACAAGACAATTTCATTCTTGCTTTAAGGGGAACACTATAGGTTAATCCTCTTTCAAGACACTCATCAATGGTATATCTAGGACCATCGATAGTGTAGTCTAACATTTCCAGAACAAAACTATTTCTTGCATCAACAATAGGAAAGTTTTCAGAAAAAACTTTAAACAACCCCTCTTGATGTCTTCGTTCTGCGTCTGTATCAATTTGAAAAAAATCGTGAAACGATTTGATTTGAATATCCAAAAAATCAGGATAATCTATTGATTTTGTGGATGAAAAACTATGTCTCTGTTTGAATGTATCCAAAGCGATTTGATTTAAGGTTATTTTTTTGGGGATTTAATTAAGAACTATTTAAGGAGAATAAAGGAGAGTAAAAAAAGAGTAAACAATATAAGAAACAAGTACATACTCCCACCGAGGTGGAAGTTGTACTTCATTTCTTATACAAAGTAAAATCTATTTTACCTCTACTTCTGCTCCGGCTTCTTCCAAAGATTTTTTCAAACCTTCAGCTTCATCTTTAGAAACACCTTCTTTTAATGCTTTAGGAGCAGCATCAACTATTTCTTTAGATTCTTTTAATCCCATGCTAGTTAATTCTTTCACTAACTTAACAACTGCTAATTTGTTAGGACCGGCTGCTTTAAGAATTACGTCAAACTCAGTTTTTTCTTCTACTGCTTCTGCAGCAGGGCCGGCAGCAGGACCAGCTACTACAGCGGCTGCTGCAGGCTCAATTCCGTACTCCTCTTTTAATATTGTAGCTAATTCGTTAACTTCTTTAACTGTTAAATTAACTAGTTGTTCTGCAAATGCTTTCAAATCTGCCATAATGATTATTTTTTAAATTGGTTTTTTACTAATTTTTAATTCATTTTATTTTTATCTTTCAGATAATGTTTTAACAACTCCAGCGATAGTTGCTCCACCCGATTGAAGAGCAGAGATAACATTTTTCGCAGGAGATTGAAGCAATCCTACAATATCACCGATTAATTCTTCACGTGATTTGATATTACATAAGTTCTCTAATTGATCATCTCCCAAGTAGGCTGTTCCTTCGATAAATGCAGCTTTAATTAAAGGTTTTTTATTTTTTACTCTAAACTCTTTAATTAATTTTGCTGGTGCATTACCGGTATTAGAAAGCATAATGGATGTTTCTCCTTTTAAAACAGGAAAAATCTCAGAATAATCTAAAGTAGATTGCTCCATAGCTCTTTTAAGCAAAGTATTTTTTACTACTTTCAACTTAATATCTCTACGGAAGCACAATCTTCTCAATTGAGAGACTGTTTCCACTGTAAACCCTGAAATATCAGTAATATATACATGTTGATAATCAGCTAAATCTTGTGCGATTCCCTCTATGATAACACTTTTTTGTTCTTGTTTCATAATTCTTCTTTGATTTAAGATTATACAGTCACTGATTTTACATCAACTTGCACTCCGGGACTCATAGATGAGGAAAGGTAAATACTTCTTACGTATGTTCCTTTAGCGGCAGTAGGTTTTAATTTGATAATGGTTGACATAATTTCTCTCACATTATCAATCATTTGTTCCTTAGTGAAACTCATTTTACCAATTCCTGAATGAATAATTCCGTAGCGATCCACTTTAAAGTCGATCTTACCGGCTTTCACATCAGTTACTGCTTTTCCAACATCCATAGTCACGGTACCGGCTTTAGGATTAGGCATCAACCCTCTAGGACCAAGTATTTTTCCTAACGCACCGATTTTGGGCATTACACTTGGCATAGTAATGATTACGTCCACGTCGGTCCAACCTTTTTTGATCTTATCAACGTATTCGTCCAAACCTACATAATCTGCTCCAGCTGCTGTTGCTTCCTCCTCTTTATCAGGAGTACAAAGTACCAACACCCTTACAACTTTTCCCGTTCCGTGTGGTAAAGTAACAATACCTCTAACCATTTGATTAGCTTTTCTTGGATCTACTCCAAGTCGAACATCGATATCAAAAGATGCATCAAATTTAGTATAGGTAATATCCTTCACAACCTGAACAGCTTCTTCCAAAGAGTACACTTTAGTTTTATCAAATTTAGCAAGAGCTTCTTTGCGTTTTTTTGATATTTTTGCCATGTTGATTGTTATTACTTAATGATTAATTATTCTCGAAAGGATTTTGCCCACCCCTAACATTGATACCCATACTACGGGCTGTACCTGCCACCATACTCATTGCTGAGTCAACGGTAAAGCAGTTCAAGTCTGTCATTTTTGCTTCCGCAATAGTACGAACTTGATCCCATGTAACAGTACCAATTTTGCTACGGTTAGGTTCTTTAGATCCTTTCTTTTGTTTGATAGCTTCCATTAGTTGGACTGCCACCGGGGGGGTTTTTGTAATAAAGTCGAATGACTTATCTTTATAAACAGTGATCACTACCGGAATAACTTTTCCGGCAGACTCTTGTGTACGAGCATTAAACTGTTTACAAAACTCCATAATATTCACACCTTTTGCTCCCAATGCAGGACCAACGGGTGGAGATGGATTGGCCGCACCCCCTTTAATTTGTAACTTAATTAGCGCAGCTACTTCTTTTGCCATTGTTTTAAATTTTTCTGTTTGTAACTAAACGTCATGTGTTGATCTACAACTTTTCAACTTGTAAATACCCTAATTCCAGAGGGGTTTTACGACCAAAAATTTTCACCATAACTTTCAGTCTCTTTTTCTCAGAATTTACTTCTTCAATAATTCCGGTAAAAGTGTTGAAAGGTCCATCAATCACTTTAACTTCTTCGCCAACCAAGAATGAGATATCCAATTCTGCATCGGATTCGATCAGTTGGTCAACTTTTCCTAACATGCGAGCTGCCTCTTCAGGTCTCAAAGCAACAGGTGGATCGATTTTGCGCTTACAGCCTACAAAACCCAACACACCGGGTACCCCTAACAGTTGATGAGTAACTTCGCTGGTCATGATGGCTTCAATTAAAACATAACCGGGAAAAAGGGGTTTCTCCTTAAAAACTTTTTTACCGCTTCTAATTTGCAACACTTTTTCCACCGGGATAAGTACTCTGATTACCTTCCCCTTCAAATGAGGTGAGTTCGCCACTTCACTTTCAATCGCACTTTGAACTTTCTTCTCAGTTCCGGTTACTGCACGAATAACATACCACTTTGCTTCAACTGCCGCCATAGTTTAAATGATTGATTGTTGAATGATCAACAAAATAATTGATTAATGAATAGCCGGAAATAATAAGTGCATTCCTGCATTGAAAACTGCATCCATCAAAAACACAATCAGTGCTATAATTAGGGAAGCAATAGATACAATTACAACGCTACTTTGAAGTTCCTTAGCAGTTGGCCAACTCACTTTGTGAACTAGCTCATCATAAGTCGCTTTAAAATAATTAACTATTTTTTTCATCTTTCAACTATTTTCTATTATAAATTCATTCCTTGATTTTGAAAGATTTTAAGCAAATCAATGCAACTATTTAATTCTTAATTTTACAACATTATCCTAATTTTTGATTACTAACTTCTTAGTAGTCAAAATAATAAGTATTTAAGAACAATAGCCAATTCATTACCCCAATCTTACAATTTTCAAGTCGGCAAATATACAAAAAAAAACTATCAATAATGCACTGTTTATATCTTTTTTTTAATAAAATATTTAAACGTGCTGATTATCAATATCATAGGGTCCTATTTTTATTTTAAGATAAGAAATTATCTTCCCTTCCTTGAGCCACATTTTTTCATAAAAAGTGGTAATCTCCGTCAAATGAGCAGCCCCCCCCTCTTTATAAATATCAAAAAGATCCTCTTCGATAATCCATCCCTGACGAGGTGCTTCCTCTTTTACATAATCATATA
>JAKPTX010000188.1 GCA_029570835.1 Bacteroidota bacterium | reverse complement strand
CTGCATCATCCAGGTGTCTTTCGTCCTGAACATAATTGAAGATATTATTCACGCCGGCATACAGTTTAAACTGCTTGATTTTCTTGGAAACTCTCGCACTAAATATCATATTCGGCTCCGTTTTCTTGATTTTTGACAAGGCTTCATCTTCGCTGTAGTAGTCAATATACATCGTTCCTTGATAGTTACCGATGACAGTAAAGGTCCAGGTTTTGGGCGTATATTCAATTTTAAAATTGCCCGTTGTGGTAGGGAATCTGGAGATATATTGGCTCACTTTTTCATACTCTGTGCCAACCCAATCCTCTCTTACATTTTTGTATTTACCATGATTGTAAGTGAAATCAACGCCCAAATTCAGACCTCTTATGATATTGAACATCATCGACAATTCTACTCCTTGTACAAAAGCATCATCAATATTTTTCCATTGATAATCGTACCCCAATGCGGCAATATGGGGATCCGCATCAGTAAATCCGATCTTATCTTTCAAATCCGTACGAAATAGATTTGCACTGACTCTAAATTGTTTACCATAATAATCTGCTGAAAGATTATAACTCATTGATCTTTCAGGATTTAAATCAGATGACTTCCAAACACGTGGGGAACCGCTACAGAGGTGTAAGTCTTCAGAAAAACCGTATGGAGCACGAAATCCTGTACCGGCATTGGCGCGCAAAGTAAATTTGTCAGATATGGCGTATTTGATTACCATTCTCGGATTGACCGCAGTTTCATCAAATTTTGTTTTGGGGAAATTTGCAGCCTCAAACACTTGTTGATCAGACAGATACTCTTCCCCTGAATGATGGTGATCCAGTCTGATACCGGGCACAATCATAAATTTATCTGTAATACTCCATTCATCCTGAACAAACATACCAAACTCCCTTGCCGATTTATTCGCTGTTGAACGGTACGATGTTCCTAAAAAAGGACTGGCTTCATCCACCACCACGTACATACCGGATTCTTTTAAGATATCATAAAATGCTTGTACACCAAAAATTAAACTATGTTTCTTCAGTTTGGTATTAAAGGTCAAAGTAGAAGTCAAAGAGTGTTCATTGGCAAGATAGGGTCTCATCTCTCTTAAATCGGGAACGGTATCACCATGTGTTGCCATATAATCGTTCAAATAGGAGTCGTTTGTGGCATTTCTGTTGTGATTTGTATAAGCCATACTGAAATTGATTTCCGACTTCGTCTTAATCGGCTTATTGTAGTTCAAAGAAAGCTCATACCTGTCGGTAGTGATATTCTCTGTCCCATCGGTCAGCGGATTACGGAAATAGTCATCAGTCATGGTTCCCCCTTCACGATTCTCAAAAACCGATTTTCCACGAATAATCAGTTGATCATTTTTTAGGAACGCATCATTGACATACAAACCAAACCCCACATTGGTCAAATTGCTCATCACTCTGTCGGAAACTCCATCTTTATTTCTCACCTCTTCTCTGGTCATCCCGGGTCCCGTCTCATCAATAGCCCCTTCAGAATAGCGTTGAGCAAAAATATTTAATCCGATATTTCCCTTTTCATTACGCATCGATGAGTTCAGGTCAAACCGATTCGTTTTGTGACTTCCCAATTGCAAATCCAGCGTAGTAGTAGGAATAAAATCGGGCTCTTTAGTCACAATATTGATGGCACCCGCTATCGCTCCACTCCCATACAACGCTGATCCAGCGCCTTTTACCACCTCAATCTTATCCACATCCACCGTACTCATTTGCTGCAAACCATACACTCCCGCCAATCCGGAATAGATAGGCTGTCCATTAATCAGCACTTGGGTATGCTCCGCACCCAGCCCCTGCATCCGAACCATCGTAAAGTTGCAGAATTGACATTGACTTTCCACTCTAATTCCCGGAGTTCCTTCCAGCGCTTCATAAATATTACTTGCATTTTTGTTCTCTATCGCGTCTGACGAAATAATTTCAGTTCTGATGGGCACATCTTTTAAGTAATGCTCTGTCCTTGTGCCGGTTACAACAACTTGTTCCAAATGCAAAGGATCCTCTTCCAGTTCAAAAAAGAGCTGTACCGCTTTCCCTTTTTCCATAACCACCTCTTTCTCCTGTGTTTTATACCCAATCACCTGAGCTACTATAACACACTTTCCTACAGGCAAATGCGCCAATTTAAAATGCCCGGTACCATCCGCAACAGTCCCCATATTCGTACCCTTCACTGCTATTCTCACATAGGGTATGTGCTCCCGGGTTGTGGCCGACTTAACATCTCCAAACAGCATGGCATCACTTTTTTCTTGAGCTTGAACTACGCCGACCAACAATACACCTAAGAGCAAAACAAATATTCTTTTCATTTTTTCCTTCTATATTTATATTTTTACTTCATTTAATTTCGAAGTGCAAAATAACAGGAAACCAAAAAAACTTACCATCGCTAAAAAAAGTGAATTTTCATATTTTTAATCATCTTTTTTAGGGATTATTGACACTATAGCCGGCTTTATCTGAACTTTTTTCTTCTTTACCATCTTTATTTTGGAAAAAAATAAAAGGGGGGACCAGTTCATCGCTCTTTTTTCATTTCAAAGCATGAATATGATAAATAATACCTTATTTTTGCATTCTCAAATTAAGATGTATGCTGAATCAATATCATATCCCTCAAATCGACATTAGTGACTACGACTACGAACTGCCTGATGAGAAAATAGCCTTCACGCCGGCTGCTGAACGGGATGAATCCAAACTATTGGTATTTCAGGATGGAGTGATCCATGATGCGAAATTTTCCGATATCGCTTCCTTTCTCTCAGATCAGGATATGCTGGTTTTTAACAACTCTAAGGTGATCCGTGCCCGTTTGATTGTGCATAACAAAACAGGTGCCAGAATTGAGATTTTTTGTCTGGAACCGCTGGCTCCCTCCAGTGAAATCTCCACAATTTTCAAGGAAAACAGGGCAGTTACCTGGAAGTGCTTTATCGGTAATGCCAGAAAATGGAAAGAGCCGCTCACTTTTGAAGTTACTGTTGAGGGCACACAACTCACAATTCATGCGGACCATGAACGGTTGGACGAAAACTCTTTCCAGGTTCATTTCCGGTGGGACAACCCTTCGATTACTTTTGCAGAGTGGCTTGAGGCATACGGCAAAATTCCCCTCCCCCCTTATATTAAAAGGGAAACCAATCCATCGGATAATGAACGCTACCAAACAATATATGCCGCTTTAGAGGGCTCTGTTGCTGCCCCTACGGCAGGACTCCATTTCAATGAAAAGACGTTCCAAGCCCTGAAAGAAAAGGGAGTTCAAACCGCCTGGACTACATTACACGTAGGTGCCGGAACTTTCAAACCGATTAGTAGTGATACCATCGATCAACATCAAATGCATGAGGAACAAATCTACGTAGATTCTACACTGATCAAAACACTATTGGCTGCCAGTGATAAAAGAATCATTGCAGTAGGAACTACCGTAGCGCGAAGTCTGGAGTCGATTTTTATTGCAGGAGCAAAACTGTATTTGAATGACCCCGATCCATTTACTATTCATCAGTGGGAGCCGTACAAAAATCAGGAAAACAAGAAATGGATTGATGAGATTACAAAAGAAGAGGCGTTAGAAGCCATTTTAGCCTATTTGGAGCATAATCAACTGAATCAAGCCATGATTAAGTCATCCTTAATCATTATGCCCGGCTATCGCTTAAAAATGAGCAAGTCCATTTTAACCAACTTCCATCAACCCAAAAGCACATTACTATTGTTAATTTCAGCCTATATTGGCGACAACTGGAAGGAGATCTATGAACATGCCTTATCGCATCAATATCGCTTTTTAAGCTACGGTGATGCCAACTTATACCTATAAAAAAAACAAGGTATCCTCTGCAACGAGAATACCTTGTCTATAGTAAGTAAGAATATTTGATCTATTCTTTTTTAGTATTTTCTTCCTCTTCAGTTGTTTCTTCAGTAGCCGGAGCATCTTCAGCAGCTGGTTCTTCTGCAACTTCAGCAACAGGTTCTTCTGCAACTTCAGCAGCAGGTTCTTCTGCAACTTCAGCAGCAGGTTCTTCTACAACCTCGGCAACGGGTTCTTCTGCTACTTCAACTGTAAGTTCCTCAACCACTTCTGCAGTTGGCTCTTCAACCACTTCTGCAACAGGTTCAGCAGTTACCTTAGGAGTAGCTTTTTTAGATCTGCTTCTTCTGGTTCTGGTTACTTTCTTTTCTTCCTTAATGTTATAAGTTTCGTTGTAATCCACGAACTCAATAATACACATTTCAGCATTATCTCCTTGTCTGTAGCCGGTTTTTAATATTCTGGTATAGCCACCGGGTCTATCAGCAATTTTTGGAGCAATATCTCTAAACAACTCACTTACAGCATATTTATCTTGTAAGAAAGAAAATACAATTCTTCTTGAATGTGTTGTATCATTCTTTGAACGAGTAATAAGAGGTTCAATATATGATCTTAAAGCTTTAGCTTTAGCAACCGTTGTAGTAATTCTTTTATGTCTTATCAAAGATGTTGCCATATTTGATAGCATTGCAGCTCTATGAGAACTGGTTCTCCCCAAATGATTTATTCTTTTAGCGTGTCTCATTGTATTGTTATTCTTTATCTAATTTATATTTTGATATATCCATTCCAAATTCTAATCCTTTACTTGCGATCAAATCTTCCAATTCAGCGAGTGATTTTTTACCGAAATTTCTAAATTTAAGGAGATCAGAACGATGCATTTGAACCAAGTCTCCTAATGTTTCCAATTCGGCAGACTTTAAGCAATTGTAAGCTCTAACAGAAAGTTCCAAATCAACCAGCTTGATCTTCAACATCTGTCTGATCATCTTAGATTCTTCATCCAAGTCATCAGTACCGCTATCAGACATTTGATCGTGTGAATCTAAAATAATTTTTTCATCTGATAAAAGTACAAAGTGTTGAATTAAAATTTTTGCAGCTTCTTTTAGAGCTTCTTTAGGTTCAATTGAGCCGTCGGTTTCAAGTTCGATAACCAACTTTTCAAAGTCAGTTCTTTGCTCTACTCTGAAGTTATCAACATGATATTTCACATTCTTGATAGGGGTGTGGATGGAGTCAATAGTGATCACATCGATTCCTTCATGAAGATATTTATTATCCTCAGCCGGAACATACCCTCTCCCTTTATCAATGGTGATCTCAAATTCCAATTTAACATCAGGCTCCATTCTGCAAATCACTTGATCAGGATTAAGAACCTGGAAGAAGTTGAGGAATTTGTTGATATCGCCGGCAGTCAATTGTTCTTGACCTGCAACAATAATTCTTGCTTTTTCTGAATTTGTATTTTCAACCTTATTCTTAAAACGAATCTGTTTCAGATTAAGGACAATATCAGTTACATCTTCCATAACACCGGGGATGGAAGAAAACTCGTGAGATACTCCTTCAATTTTAACAGATGTGATTGCATATCCCTCTAGGGATGACAGAAGTACACGTCGAAGAGAATTTCCGATTGTTTGTCCATATCCTTGTTGAAGAGGACGAAATTCAAACTTTCCATGAAACTCATCAGTTTCAATCATGATGACTTTGTCAGGTTTTTGAAAGGTTAAAATTGCCATATTGTTTGTATTACTATGTTATTTACTATTTTGTTATTACATGAGTTATCTATTGGATTACTCATTATCTGGAGTACAATTCCACGATTGCTTGCTCATTGATGTTTTCCGGAATCTCTTCTCTTTCAGGATAATTCATGAACTTCCCGGTAAAAAGAGCACCATCCCACTCTAACCAGCTGTATTGGTGAGATCTTCCGTTTAAAGAATTGGTAACCACTTCTAATGCTTTAGAACGCTCGCGAACTGCAACTGTATCACCGGGCACTAGTAACATGGAAGGAATATTACATATCTTACCATTCACCAGTATATGTCTGTGAGTTACCAACTGACGGGCAGCTGCTCTTGTAGGAGCAATTCCCAATCTATAAACAACATTATCCAATCTGGATTCAATCAACTGCATTAAGTTCAAACCGGTAATACCTCTTTTACTAGCCGCTTTCTTAAATAATTTCTTAAATTGACGCTCTAATAAGCCATAGGTATATTTTGCTTTTTGTTTTTCTTGTAACTGAATTCCATATTCTGAAATCTTAGAACGTCTTTTAGTCAACCCGTGTTGTCCGGGAGGATAACTTCTTCTTTCAAAATATTTATCGGGTCCAAAGATAGGTTCTTTGAATTTTCTAGCTATTCTTGTTTTAGGTCCTGTATATCTTGCCATAATAAAATCTTATTTTACTTTTTATAAAAAAATTAATTAAAATTACACTCTTCTGCGTTTTGGAGGGCGACATCCATTATGTGGTAATGGAGTAACGTCAGTAATCTCTTCAACTAAAATGCCTGCTGCATGAATTGTACGGATCGCTGACTCTCTACCACTTCCGGGACCTTTAACATAAACTTTAACTTTTCTTAAACCCAAGTCATAGGCAACTTTTGCACAGTCTTGAGCAGCCATTTGAGCAGCATACGGAGTGTTCTTTTTAGAACCTCTAAAGCCCATTTTCCCAGCTGATGACCAAGAGATCACTTGACCATCACTGTTGGTAAGCGTAACAATAACATTATTGAATGACGCTGAAATAAAAGCTTTACCCATTGCGTCTACTCTTACAACTTTTTTCTTTATTGATTTTGTATTCTTTGCCATAATTATATGTTCCTTCTACTAACTAAAATTGTTTAATTTGATTACTTAGTTACTTTTTTCTTATTAGCAACAGTTTTCTTACGTCCTTTTCTTGTTCGGGCGTTATTTTTAGTACTTTGTCCACGTAAAGGTAATCCGATACGATGACGAACTCCGCGATAACATCCAATATCCATTAAACGTTTGATATTCATTTGTACCTCGGAACGTAACGCACCTTCTACTTTCATTTCATTGATAATCGCACGAAGATCAGCTAGCTCATCATCATTCCATTCATGCACTTTCTTTGAATAATCTATCTTAGCTTGATCTAAAATTCTTTGAGCAGTACTTCTTCCGATACCATAAATGTAAGTTAATCCAATTTCCCCTCTTTTATTTTTGGGTAAATCAATACCTGCAATTCTTGCCATACTCTATTTATATTTTACTTGTTAATATTATCCTTGACGTTGTTTAAATTTAGGGTTCTTTTTGTTTATTACATAAACAACTCCCTTTCTTTTCACTACAATACAATCTTCAGATCTTTTTTTTACTGATGCTCTTACTTTCATTTTATCTGTATTTTATATTATTTATTATTTTTTATGATTTATGTCTAAATGTTATTCTACCTTTTGTAAGATCGTAGGGAGACATCTCCACTTGTACCTTATCTCCGGGCAGAATTCTTATATAGTGTAACCTCATCTTCCCGGAAATATGGGCAGTTATGACATGTCCATTTTCCAATTGTACCCTGAAAAGTGCATTTCCCAAAGATTCAATTACAATACCGTCTTGTTCAATTGATGATTGTTTTGCCATATTTATTTTTTGTTTAATACTTCCTCAATATATTTATAAGTTGATAAAATCTCAGTCCCTTCGTCGGTTAAAGCAATTTGATGTTCAAAGTGTGCAGAAGGCGCTCCATCTTTGGTTCTGATTGTCCAACCGTCATTCTCCATGAATATCGCTTTATCCTTCATGTTAATCATAGGCTCAATACAAAATACCATTCCCTTCTTTAACAATGCCCCTTTCCCCGGTCTACCATAATTAAGTATTTCAGGGGATTCATGTAAATTTCTACCAATCCCATGACCACACAACTCTCTCACCACCCCATATCCAAAAGATTCAACATAACTTTGGATTGCATGCCCAATATCACCGGTGTGCATACCTGCTTTTGCCTTTTCAATACCCAAATAAAGCGATTGTTTTGTCCGCTCAACCAGGTTTTTCTTCTCTTTAGAAATCTCACCCACTGCAAAAGTATAAGCATAATCCCCATGATATCCATTTTTGTATACTCCACAATCAACAGAAACAATATCACCCTCTTTTAAGATTTGATTTTTGGGGATTCCGTGTACTACAACATCATTGATAGATATACATAGCGAAGCCGGAAATCCGTTATATCCTTTAAAAGATGGGATAGCGTGGTGATCTCTGATGAATTGTTCCGCTATCCGGTCCAGATCAGAAATAAAAACACCCGGTGCTATCTTTTCAGCTACAACACCCAAAGTTTTCCCAACAAGCAAAGAACTTTCTTTTATTTGCTGAATATCAGCTTGATTATATAGATTGATTTGATTAAACATTATCTATTAGTAAACACCACTACTACGTCCCTTAATTCTACCAGATTTGGTTAATCCATCATAGTGTCTCATCAAAAGATGACTTTCTATCTGTTGAAGGATATCCAAAACAACCCCCACCATAATCAACAGAGATGTTCCTCCAAAGAACTGAGCGAACTGTTGGTTTACACCAAACAAGCGCACAATCGCAGGTAGTATCGCAATAACACCTAGGAAAAATGAACCAGGTAATGTAATTCTGGACATAATCTCATCAATTAGATTAGCCGTTTGTTTTCCTGGTTTGGTTCCGGGAACAAATCCACCGTTTTTCTTCAGATCTTCAGCAATTTGTTGAGGATTAATGGTAATAGCAGTATAGAAATAAGTAAACCCAATAATTAACAAGAAGAAAATTAAGTTATACCCAAAACCGTTAGGGTCAATAAAAGTCATTGTAAATTTACTAGGTTGTTTAGCAGTATTTATGAATGTCAGAGGTAATAACATGATGGCTTGGGCAAAAATGATAGGCATTACACCGGCAGCATTAACCTTCAATGGTAAGAAGTTTCTTACACCACCATATTGCTTGTTCCCTTCTATTCTTTTAGCGTATTGAACAGGAATACGACGTGTTCCCTGAACTAACAAAATAGCAAAAGCAATAATAGCCATCATCGCAAGAATTTCGGCCAGGAATAGAATAGGTCCTCCATTCATTTCAGTAATTCTGGCAACAAACTCAGCTTGTAAAGCAAATGGGAAACGAGCAATAATTCCTATCATAATGATGATAGAAATACCATTTCCTAAGCCATTGTCAGTAATTCTCTCACCCAACCACATAATAAAGAGGGTCCCCGACATCAAAAGAAGGAAAGCAGTTACTGAAAACAGAGAGAATCCCATAAAGGAATTAGCAATAAATGTTTCAGAAACAGCACCTCTAAATTGAGTTACAATATTAGCAATATAAACAGGAGCTTGAATAGCAACAACTGCAATGGTCAAATAACGGGTAATCTGATTGATTTTCTTTCTTCCACTTTCTCCTTCTTTTTGCAGACGTTGAAAGTAAGGAACTGCCAAAGTCATCAACTGAATCACAATGGATGCAGAGATGTAAGGCATAACTCCTAATGCAAAAATGGAAGCATTAGAAAAAGCACCACCGGAAAAAAGATCCAAAAGTCCTAATAAACCCTCTTGGGCACTTTTAGAAAACTCTGCCAAGGCAGCCGGATTAACCCCCGGTAATACAATATGAGATCCTAACCTATATATTAATATAATAAATAAGGTATAAAGTATTCTCTGACGTAAGTCTTCTATTTTAAAAATATTACGGATCGTATTTATAAATCTCTTCATGGGTTTAGTTCTATTTTAATATTAATTTTCAGGTGTTTCTTCAGAAGCTGCTTTACCTTTAGTATCGATGATAGTTACAGTTCCCCCCAATTTTTCTATTGCCTCTCTGGCACTCTTAGAAATTGCATGAATAGAAATGTTGATTTTGGACTCTAAAGTTCCATTACCCAATACTTTTACCAAGTCTCTTTTTGAAATCAAGCCATGTTCTATTAATAATGAAAGATCGATCTCTGTAGCTTGAGTTTGATTAACCAAAGCCTGAAGAGAGCTTAAATTGATAGGACTATACTCAACTCTATTTATATTTTTAAATCCTCTTTTAGGTACTAATCTATACAAAGGCATCTGACCTCCTTCGAATCCGACTTTACGACTATATCCTGATCTGGATTGAGCTCCTTTATGTCCTTTTGTAGAAGTGCCTCCCTTACCGGAACCTTCTCCTCTACCTATTCTCTTTGAAGATTTTGTTGATCTAGCTGCAGGTTTTAAATTGTGTAATTCCATTGTTGTAATTTTCAAAATCGTTTATTGTTTCTTAATTCTCTTCAACTTGTACTAAGTGCTTTACTTTTTCTACTATACCCAATATCTGAGGAGTAGCAGTATGCTCAACAGTTTGGTGCATCTTTCTTAATCCTAAAGCAACTAAGGATCTTTTCTGTTTATTAGATCTGTTAATCGCACTTCTTACTTGTGTAATTTTAATCTTTTTCATCCCGTCTTTTATATTTAAATTTTATTTATAATCACTAAAAATAAAAAAAATAGTCGCTTTTTTTGGAATAAATCGCAACTATTTTACACAATCATAACATCTAAAATCAACACCACCAATTCTATCCAATATTATTATGATCCGTGAAATCAAACAGTTACGTACTGAAAAGTGTTTTTTTTGAACACTCTTTGATTCACTCCTAAAAGCCGGCAAATATACAATTATTTTTTAATATATCAACCTAACTGAATATTTTTTTTAATAAACAACCGTAACTGTACCATGCGTTACGAAAAGTTCATCCGAGTTGTCAATAAATTGAATCTTATAAACATAAACTGATGCAGGTGCATATTCTCCATCGGATAGGCGACCATCCCACCCCTCATTAGGATTAGTGGTTCTAAATATTAGTTGTCCCATTCTATTATAAATCTCGAATATGTACGTATCAGCAGATACAAAAGAGTTCATCGGCTTAAAGATAGAATTCTTTGAACCCACCGGACGAAATGCGTTAGGAATCCAAATAGTGGGTTTCTGTTTTATAACAACCTCATTGGAAAAACTGGGAGGAACAAAACCAAATTGATTGGCTGATTGAGATACTCCAACTTTATATTTAAAATCTGAACCAAACATGTGGAGTTCAGATACGTCATCTACGTACGTATTATAGGAAGCCCACACCATATTACTCACAATTTCCACAAAATCATTATCGGTTTCCATTTTTCGTAAAATAAATGCTGGTGGTTCGGATGTCAGTGGTGTGTGATCATCATAATTAAACCATACCAACTGGTTTCTGTGTGCTGCATCACCGGTACCCGTCAACAAAATACTGTTCGATGTATTGGAAATAACGGGAGCCGGGAGACACTCGCTATAAAGTAAAGCTTTGTAATAATAGATCTTTTTATTCACTTTCACGTCATAATCCACATAATCATATACAGCACCCCCATCAAAAGGGATAGTGGCAATCAGAACAAAATCACCGAATAACTCTTCACTTCTATACAATTCAATTTGATCAAAAGAAAAAAGGTCCCCATTGGTGTTGATGGTAATCTTCATATCTTCGTTGTCAACTACAGAGACAGCAGCCACATATACAAAATCATCTCTATCCTCCTCTTCAAAAAGGAAACAGGTCTTATTTGAAAGTGTGGTGTACTGTCCCCCAGAACTTACCGCCTGTATAACATAACAGTACTCTTTTTCATGCTCTAATCCTGTGTGGGTAAACTCAAGTGTATTAGCAGCCACCTCCCCAACATTCGTTAATGCACCTCCATCAACAGCAGCCTTAATGACATATTTCTGAAGTTGATTCGTCATATTTACGTAGGGTGTCCATGTTAATTTGACCTTTCTGTGGCAAACATCAACCTGTCTTGTCAAGTGCATATTGGATTGATAATGTTCAATCATAGCACCCCCATTACCGCAACTGTCTCGTGCAGAAATCCGGTAGTAATGCACAGCATCCGAATTGTTTACAGGATCTGTCCACGTAGTATTATTTCTACCATCTACCGAACCCACCTCAATCCACTGATCATTCGGTGTCACAGCATGAAATATCAAATACTTATTAACATCTGTCTCTACAGAAGGAAGCCAGGATAATTGAATTACATCCGTATTATAGTCAACAGTAACACCCGTTAAAGTGGGAGTTGCCGGAGGAATGGTATTTTGAAAAACATCCAAAGCAACAGTGGATGAATTACGACAAGTTCCATTAGTCCAAGCATTGAGCAATTGCACTCTATATTCAACAGTATGATTACACACCCCAATAGTGTCTGTATAAGTATGGGGTGATGTTGCACTTACAGAACCAACATACATAAAATCAAAATCATTGGGATTTTTGCAGTATACTGAGTAGTGAGTGCCTGAAGATGCCGGAATGGGCGTATAAGGATCCGGATTCCAACTAAGAATGGCAGTACCGTTACCATGAACTAGTGTAGTATGAATAGTAGCCAATGTATCTGAATTATAATGGACGCCTCCTGCAAAGTTAGAACGAATAAAGTAATAGTTATGAACTACAGGATCAAGTCCATCAAAACAGTCTGTATTACAGGTAGTCAATGCTGAAGTTAATAACGTGTAGGGACCATCATAATTGTCAGCATAATGCACAGAATAGTTCAGAAAGTTGGTGGAGTCCTGTGTAGGAACGAAATAAAGTGATACGGAATTATCTTCATCTTTTACAAAAAGACAACGCAAACTCGGAGTAAATTGGGCCCAAGATGTCGCAAACAATCCAAAAAATAATATTAATAATAAAGCTAACTTCCTCATCCTTAAATATATACAATTATTTATCTATTTTCTACTTTTGTCCCACAACAATACTAAAAAAATCGGTCTCTTGCAAGTGCTGATTCGCTAAATACTGAATTTTTTCAACATTGAACTCAGCAAGAGCCTGAAAAGCACTATCTACCATATTTTCTCCCCCTCCAAACAGATCTCCATGTTGATACACCCTCATTGCTGCTACAATACCATTCAATTGTCTGTACAACTTCCCTTTTACCGTTCGAACTAATTGTTTGAACTCCTCTTGTGAGACCGGCTCTTCTCTTAAACGTTGTAATTCGAAAAATATTTGCTCCACTGCTTTATTTGTTCCCTCTTTTACCACCTCTGTTTCAATTATCATGATTGAGTAATCAAAAAACATAAGAGAACCTCCCGAGACCCCATAAGTTAATCCATGTTTCCCACGTAAATTATTCATTAGTCTTGAAAAGGGAGTACCATGAAGCAATGTCTGAACAAAACTCAAACTCTCTCTATCCGGATGTTCGTGTGGAAGACCCTTCTTGAATAACATAACTGTGGATTGCTTACAATCCGGCAATTCGTGAAAAACAGATCGAGGTGTTAACTCCTTAAGAAGTGGAGATGTAATCAATAATTTCTCTCCTTTTTTTATTTTTGAAAAATAGGATTCAATTAACTTTTCCAGTGATGAATCGATAGAACCGGCAACATATAGTGATGTCGTTGAACTATTTATAGCACGCTCGAAGTAAGATTCCAGCATATTTACAGTTAAATCCTTGTAATGCTGCTTGGTCAAAATAGTCCCATAGGGAGAATTCTCCTCATAAAGCAGCATATCTCTCATCTCTCTGGCAATATAACTTCCTTCCAGTTTATCCATCTCCAATGAGGTGATTCTCTGACTTACGTACACATCCAAATCAGATTGTTTAAACTTAGGATTAAGAATGAGTTCCATCAAATGAGGTAATAGAGCCTCACAGTTAGACTTTGGAATTACAAGTCTCACTATTAAAACGTTATCGGTAATTCGAATTCCCCATGAAGCACCATAAAAATCGATCAATTGTTCCATTTCCTGAGCTGAATGAGTCGGAGAACTCTTCTTTAACAACCTGATGACTGCTCCTGCAACTCCCGGAGCGGGCTGAAAAACAGTACCGGCAGTCATAACCAGATCAAAATGGATCAAATCAAACTGCTCTTTTTTAAAATAGTGTACCGGTAAACCATTCTCCAGGATCTTTTTTTCAGGAAGTGTTAGTGTAATCGGATCAATCTCAAAAACAGGCGGCGCTATTGTTCTATTGAATTGCATGAAGGTATCAGTAAAAATTAACGAATCAAATTAAAAGTTCCTTTTTCGATTTTAGGATCTCCTTTTAATGTACTGTATTTCAGTAAATAAACATACACTCCCATCACCATTTCACGCCCCTGATAGGTTCCATCCCAACCATCCGACCAGTTCTTTGAATAGTAGAGCATATTGCCATTGCGATCATAAATATAAAGCTCAAACTGAGGAATCTCTTGCTCTGAATAAACCTTAAAGAAGTCATTTTCCCCATCATAATTGGGAGTAAATCCTCTTGGAATAAAAATCCTTGGTTCATCTGCCACTTCAGGATCAGTGTGAGTCAGCGAAGTAGCATCCTCAACAAAAGTTACCTCCGGATCCGCTGTTGATTGAGTAACAATAGGACCTTTA
>JAKPTX010000181.1 GCA_029570835.1 Bacteroidota bacterium | reverse complement strand
AATGCACCTTGGATTTACAACAATTGAAGCAGGATTTACAAGATCTAAAAATACAGTCAGTATAATTACAAAGAATATATTTACAGTTGCTATGGGAGTTATAGTTTTCATGGTGATAGGATTCACATTGGCTTTCTCAGGCAACGGTGAGTTTATCGGGGATTTATCCTATTTCATGATCAATGGATTAAACTCTGATTTATGGCCAGGTCTTGCAATTCCAGGAATTGTTTTCTTTTTCTTTCAAGCAATGTTCGCCGCAACATCTGCAACAATTTTGAGCGGTGCTATTGCAGAAAGGATGAAGTTCAGTGCATACATTATTGTCTCAGTTATTCTTGTTGCTTTGATTTACCCCGTCATTGCACATTGGATTTGGGGCGGAGGTTGGCTAGCCTCTATGGGATTCCATGATTTTGCAGGCTCTACTGTAGTGCATAGTGTAGGGGGATGGACTTCTTTGGCCACAGTTTTAATCCTTGGTCCAAGATTCGGAAAATTTGACAAGGAAGGAAATCCTCAAGCAATTGCAGGACACAACATAGGGCTCGCATCAATTGGCTGTATGCTACTCTGGTTTGGGTGGTTTGGTTTCAATGCGGGAAGTGGTCTTACCTTTGATAGTAAAGTTCCATTAATCGCCTTAACTACTTACTTAGCTGGTGCAGGGGGAGGCCTCTCTGCTCTAACCGTTACATGGCTTAAAGGAGGAAAACCTGATGGAGGTATGTTGTTAAACGGTATATTGGCCGGACTTGTAGCTATCACAGCTGGTTGTGCTGTAGTATCACCTGCATGGTCTTTAGTTATAGGAATACTTGGAGGAATAATTGTAGTATATGCAGTTGAATTCTTTGAATCCAAACTAAAAATTGATGACCCTGTTGGCGCTATCTCAGTTCACGGATGTTGCGGATTATTTGGAACTATCTGCGTTGGCCTCTTCTCGAGCTCAAACGGACTTATAACAACTGGATCAGCTTCTCAACTGATTGTTCAATTGATTGGAGCAGGCGCGACATTTGGGCTTGTCTTTGTTTCAGCACTAGTAATTGCAAAAGTGCTAGACATGGTCATGGGGCTTAGAGTCTCAGCAGAAGTAGAAATAAAAGGATTGGATTCTACAGAGTTTGGGGCAGATGCCTACCCTGACTTTTTAAAGATGTGAGGTGCTATAAATGAAAAAAATTGAAGCAATAATAAGGCCTGAAAAACTTCAAGATGTGAAAACTGCTCTTGATAAGCTTGGGTGTATTGGTATGACCATCACAGAAGTTAAAGGAAGAGGAAAACAGGGGGGCATTACACAGCAATGGAGGGGTCGCCAATATCACATAGACCTTTTACCTAAGATAAAGATAGAGCTCGTTGTTAAGACAAAGTATGTTGACAAAGTTGTCAATACAATAATTGAGAGTGCTAGGACAGGTAATTCAGGTGATGGAAAAATATTCGTGACAAACGTGGATAAAGTCTATCGTGTAAGGACAGGAGAAGTTGACGAAGACGCAATTTAATAATTTAATTTTTATTTTATTTAAATTCAATAGTAATATTTAAATTTAGTTTGTTTCTGATAATACCATGAAAGAAATTAAATGGCAAATTAAATGGGCTATTGCTCTTATTTTGACCTCTGCACTAGTTTACGTCTTCCATTTTTTAATTTTTAGAGATGTTCATCATATATTTTTATACCTAATAGGCGATATTGCCTTTGTTTTCGTACAGGTTTTAATGGTTACTCTCTTTCTAGAAGAGCTATTAAACAAGAGGGAGAAAAAGACTATAATTGAAAAGATGAACATGGTGGTTGGGAGTTTCTTCAGCGAAATGGGGAGAGAATTATTGGATCTTTTTAATGACTTTGATAAGAATTTCGATGAGGTAAAGGAAAATTTCATTGACGTCGGTAATTGGTCAAAAAATGACTTTACTGAAAAACTTGAAATGTCAAAGAAAATATATTATGAGATTGACTTCTCAAAAGGCGACATTGAAAAACTCAGGGATTTTCTTATCGAAAAGAGAGAGTTCATGTTAAGATTATTAGAAAATCCAAATTTACTTGAGCACGATACATTTTCTGATTTATTATGGGGAATATCACATCTAACAGAAGAACTATCATTTAGGAAAGATTTGAAGAATTGCTGTAGGGCTGATGTTTCACACTTGGAAAGTGATCTAAAGAGGGCATATGTCATTTTAATCTATGAATGGTTGGAATATATGGGTCATTTGAAAAATAAGTATCCTTACTTATTCTCTCTAGAGGTCAGGATGAATCCATTTAACCCTAACGCATCAGCAGAAATAAAAGAATAGAAGAAAAAAATAAATATTTTTAATCTTTTTTAATGATCATCGATATGCAGTCTTGAGGACAAACCATCTTGCAAAGACCACAGCCAACACATTTTTCGTAATCGACATCATTTAATTTTGGATTCTTCATTGCGTCTGTAGCCCCGTCTCTGCATGCTGTTGCACATCTTCTACAGTCTATGCATCTTTCTGTATCAACACTAGAATATACTTCTTTGATGTAGTCGAGTTTTTCAAGTTCAGTTATCTTTGGCAATGTGATTCCTTTTAGGTCGGCTAGAGAATCGTATCCATGCTCTTTCATAAATGTGAGTATGTTCTCGTTCCATCCCTTAACTATGTCAAATCCATACCACATAGCTGCTGTTGCAAGCTGTACTGTACCTGCACCCATCATCATATATTCGAGTACATTCTCCCAAGAATCAACTCCACCTATACCTGAAACGTTGATACCTTGCCTTGCTATTTCACCAACCATCCTAAGTCCTATTGGTCTAACGGCAGGACCTGAATAACCACCAAATCCTCCCTTACCCCAGACATCAGGCAATGGATTTCCTGTGTTTATATCGACACCTGAAAGAACTAAGACTGTATTTATTGCAGCCACTCCTTTGGCTCCACCTTTTACTGCTTCCTTTGCAATTGATGCAATATCTGTAACGTTAGGAGTTAGTTTTGTCATTATGGGAATACTAACAGCTTCGGCTGTAGCCTTAGATACCTCACCAGTTAATGGGCAGTCTTGACCTATGAATGCTCCCATCGCGCTGTCTGACATATGTGGGCATGAAACATTAAGTTCAATTATATCTGCTCCTTGGACTTCTACATCTCTTGCGAGTTTTGCCCATTCATCGAGATCTGTGCTTGCCATTATACTTGCAACGATTGGAGTTCCATGAGTTTTCTTAAGCTCCCTAAGGACTTTAAACTCTTTTTTCCACAAGTCAAAAACATGAGTCGATATATGCTCAATATTTTGCATTCCGAAAAGTCTATTTCTCTCTTTTACTCCTTGGAACCTTGGTTTTGGATCGTGGAATTGTCTATAAGATATAGTTTTTGTAACTCCACCTCCGAAACCAGCTTCTACAGCCCGTTTAATATGATCAGCGTCCAAAGTTGGTGGGGCTGAAGAAAGAAGAATTGGACTCTTAAATTCTACACCTAAAAATTCAACACCTAAATCAACCATTAAATCACCTTCCAAACTTTAATCCATATACTTGCGGGATAATAGAATATTTAGAACCTGCAGCTCTTTTGATAAATGAAGGGTCATTTGTAATAAATGGATAAGCCCTCCACTTTGAATCTGATCTTGCAACTACGGCTTTTGAAAAAACATCGTTTTTAAGGCCGTAAGTTATTAATGCTGTTATAATTCCCCCATCCTGGCTGTGGGCCGATGGATTTTTGGCCCTTGCACATACTATTTCTGGCTCTTCTTGATCCTTCAATAGGATCTCTTTAAATGAGTGTGTTCTAGGACATGCCATATAACAGCAGCCACAGTTTGGTAGGCAACTGCTAATACCATAAGGTCTTCCATCCTCAAGTATTTCTATATTATAGCAAGGACATGCTAATGCACATGTTCCACATGCAACACAAAGTCCTGGTTGCAATATTTCTTTCTCTAAGTTCTTAAAATTTCTTTTATGCCCCTTTTCAATAAATCCTTCTAAATCTTTATCTTTTTCCAAATCTACAAAAGGAAGTTTGAATCCTTTATCCTGAGCAAGTTTAATTGATTTTTTTGCCTGTTTGTTATTTAGATCAATAACTTTGTTTAGTTCTTCCATTTGAACATTGTCTGAAACTTCGATTAAGTCGTTGTCTAATAATTTTTTGAACAATGTTTTTGCTTCTTTTGTCCTAAGGATTACTGTTGACCAGCCTTGTGGAGTTCCAACACTTCCAACAGAAATATCTGCAAAATCCCCTGTAAAATCAGTGCACTGCCTGCAGTTTCCTCTTGCATATTTTGATACTTCTTTTACTTTTCTAGATCTTACTTCCTTGTCAGTGTATGCATAGAAAACTCCGCTAGAGATGTTCATCTTGTTTACTTCATCGATTGGCAATCCCATATCTTTTTCGACGTAAGAAGGTATTGTTTTTGGAGAAAAGCTTTCTTTGCAAAAAACTGCTACAGTGAAAACTCTATTTGGCCAGTGAGGATAGTCTGCATCCCTATCCTTATAGAATTCCTTGAATTCTTTTGTCAACGCCAGTATCTTCTTTACACCGTTTATTTCACAAGGGTTGCCGACAATAACAACTTTTGCTCTGGGATCTTTTTGCGTTTGAGAGAAACTAACTTCCTTGACAGTAGCTTCGTTCGTTTAAATCCCCCCCATACATAAATTTCCAAAAAACAAAATTGAAAGAAACATGACACCTATATAATTTATTTATTTAAATAGTTTTCGTCAGAAATTCATTTTTAGAAATAAATAATAAAATATGTTCGGATAATAGGATAATTAGCGATTATTATCCGTTTTTCTTTTTAATGTCCGTTTTTTCCTTAGATAATACATAAAAGGATTATTGATTTTTCTAGCAGTAAGAGTTTTGTTTTTAATAAACGCCAAAAGTTGTTTTTTTACTTCTTCTTCAGGTAATCCAGTTATTTTAATAATTTCATGTATGGGCCTCATTCTATCCTTAAGTGCTAAAAGAATTTTTTCTCCTGGCGTATTTCCTTTTAGATTTTGAAGAGTTTCCTTATTTGTGACCTCATAAAAGTACATATTACAAAAACTATCTGGCTCACATAATGAAGGTGCGTTTTCTTTTACTTTGGCACAGCCCGGAGGAATATACCATTTACTCCTTCCAAA
>JAKPTX010000180.1 GCA_029570835.1 Bacteroidota bacterium | reverse complement strand
CTGCATTTGACTCGGGATGGTCAAGTTGCATACCAGATATTATCTGGGAAAATTCCTAAAGAAAATGAATTTGATATCTTAATAAGACACCATTCTTCACCGGAACATACCATTCTGAATATTCAGGCCGGGGAAATCCTGGTAGATGAAGGTTACAGAATTCAAGGACGGGCACAAGCAATTAGTTTATCCAATGGTGAAACTTATATCCCAGATATTATTGCTGTGGATCCAAAAACAGGCGAGGCAATATTCGTCGAAGTAGAACGGGATGTGAGGAAGGATCATATATCCCGAAAAACGAAATGGATGAAGTTTCATGAAGCTTCAAATGGAAACCTGTATGTATTTTGCGACAACTTGAATTGCCAGAGAGCCATTCAGGGAGAAATCAATCTTGCTTTAAGTGGGTTAAATTACAACTCATTCCTGACAAATCTACACGGATTGCGAAATGGGAAGCGAGCAACAAAGGATGGTAGTATCTGGGTTTCACAAAGAAGAGGAAGCGAAAAATAGAACGGAGTGCACTCCGTTCTTTCTGCGTTGTTCCTCTAGAGTCTTAAGGGGGAAAGGTGCAAATATCTTCAACTTGCTATAACAGTTAATGGGACAGCAAATGTCTCAGTCAGATACAATTCAGTCGCTCCAAGAAGATCAAGTATTTGACCATCAACCCGTGTTGTAAGAAGACCTGGTTGAATAATGAAAATTTCAAACTTAGGTGTTAATACCCTGGATCGACGACGTAACTCATCCAATAATTGCAGACTGCCTCTTTCAAATCGGGAGATGCCATACATATTTAGGCGCGTTTGTTCGCGAAGTTTCAATCGGTCAAAAAGTTGCTTTGATCTGCTTCGCCAATAAACACTTTTTTGAGCTTGTCCACACACCTCGTAGAAATCGCCGACTCTAGCGCCGGCATCACTTGATTGTGAATACTTACAATGGAATAAATGCACATGGAATTGATCACCATGTGCTTTGAGCGCAACTATATCCGAAATTTCACCTTTACCATCATCATCAAAAATGATGTCATAATCCATTTTCCAACCACCGATTAGTTGATTAATCACGTGCCTTTGGATGGAATTTTCTTGTCTTTCTAGTCTGGTTGGATTCTTGTGTTTCTTGTATTGGGATTCAGTTGATAGATCTACACCTGTCCAATTCCAACTCGCAATTTTTGATATGTCGTATGGTACTCTTTCAATTTTGGGCTGAAAAAGCTCATTAAATTCCATAATTGATGTATCTTCAAATCTGATAATTGGAGATTCGTCTTGGAACCATTCAGCTAGCGATGCTCGTTTAGAAGATGTATAGAGGAATGCTGTGGACTTATTAATTGGATGAAACTCAATATTTTTCCCATTGAAGACTATTTCATAATCAGCTGATTCTTCCTCTATTGAAATTCTAAAACGGATTGGGTCTGTATCATTAAAAGTTGTAATATCTAATTGGGCTTCATAAAAGGGAACAGCTCTTTTATTTACTTCAACAAAAATGGCTTCTTCGTTTCGCTCTAGAAAATACGGTGGCCAATCAATCATGAGTGGAACGAGCGGTGGTCTCATTTGGATTTCTTCGGGAATGATTGCATGTTCTAAAATCTTATCCGTTGATATTGTTTCATCGAGTAGTTTTCCACCGATGTGATGGCACCATTCTACCCATTCAGAGATATCCTCAGCGATCTTATGAGACCAGATCCTCCCTTTATGGGACGCGCCAATTGTAACGCTTTCCCCATTTTCATATCCCCGGCTAAATAGATTAGATTTTTTCCTTCCACTAATAGAAGCACGACTGAGTCCTTCCTTTATATCAGTTCCTACATGCATCGTGAATTGTGTCGCACGGCTAATCAAATGCAAAAGACCTAGGTTCGAAAGAATTAATCTATTAATCCCATAAAGCGCACGATATACATGTTCTCCACGAATTATTGTACTGTCGTCATTTGTAATTTTTTTTGCTAATTCAGCGTGATTTCCGTTATTGTTAGTACTATTGATAAACAAAAGATTTCTTTCTTGGTCCCAATGAATCAAATAAAGATCATGAATTAAATCGAAAACACTTTTTGTGTCCCCCCATGTTACTTGTGTATTATCCTTTGTGATAAACAATAGAACTCGCTCACTTGGATTGAGTGTGGGTTCTACAAGTAAGTTTTCTTTCTTTAACAGATCCCAAATTGCATTTGGTTTCCAATCATCACAGGTGGTTTTATAAGCGACTAAACTCATTTTTGGATGAATATTTTGAAGCGGAACACCTATAGGCGAGTTTTGGAAACCCTGAATAAAATCGGATTGCCTTTGTTGGATACTTGTAGCTCCTTCGCTTAATCTTCGAAGAACAACATTCCAGTCAGAATCCTTAGAATATAAATCCTCTAATGCTTCCTCCACTTCAGCATCTGCAGCATTTGCAATAACAGTAGCTGAACCGATCCCCACTGCAGAACGAGTGAATCTACCTATAAATTGAATTGTTACAGCAAGGCTTTTATGAATATCATGAAGAGCGGCAATTTTCAATTGCGGGAGGTCGAAGCCTTCACCTAGCATATCAACACAAACAATAACTCGGCTTTGACGAGAACGAAGCTTGTCAATAGCGTTCGTTTGCTCATTTGCAGGAAGATTACTATGAACGATTAATGGATTGAATTCAGGTGCCAAAGCAGAATAAATCGAATATATTTGCTTCGCTCTCTCGATATTATCAGCCCTTGCCATTAAGATATGATCATGACCTGCTTTGATATCTTCTTCCAGGGCTTGAATACCTCTCTTGGCAATGGCCAGATCGGCTGTATCACGGTTGTATTCCCAAATCGAAACAAATGTAATTGGTGTAAAGTATTTCTCCTCCTGTGCCTTTCGAAGAGGATAAGTAAATATTGATTTTCCGCCGAGGTGTTTTCCGTCTCTTCTAAAAGGCGTAGCTGTAAATTGGAGAACAGGTTTTTTTTGTTCGTGGAAAAGCTCTCGGAATGAGTTCCAAGTATTTGCGCTTACATGATGCGCCTCATCAATAAAAACATGACTACATTCTGAAGCAATTGCCCTTTGAACTTCTTCTGAACAACCTCCCACAACAGCCATAGTGGCAATAGCGACATTACAAGATCGTAGAAATTGGATTGCATCATCTGAGTTATTGAATTGATGCTCAACTTTACCAACAACTGGTAAATCTACTTCCGAGTTTATTACCCCGGATTTTCTAAGAACACCAAATGTTAAGAATTTTTTGCATATTTGATCTCGTAATGCAGAGGTAGGTACGACAACAAATAAGCATTTAGGCCGTTCACATGCGAGAAGAGCCAACATTGTCTCAGTCTTCCCGGTTCCCGTGGGCATAACAACTGTGCCAATTTCTGAAGTTACAATCCAATGAGCTAATGAAGCATAAAGAGCCCCCAATTGAGGTACTCTCATTCCGGGTTTTATAATTTCATCCCCGTTTCGCTCTTCAGATTTAAATGAAAATGCATTTGCCCATGACTCTCGGGCTTTTTGACTTATAGAAACTAACTCATCAATATCTGTTATCGTCCTTACTTTTGGATAAAGCCATCTTGCTTTTTGTGTCCCATCATTATCCATATATGGAACTCTCGTTATTCCCGGAACAAGTAAAACTGAACCGTAAGGATTAACAGCAGTTGGTTTTGGAACTACGAGAATACGATCGCCACTTTTCCTGTGGATTACCCAACCTTTCACACCTCTGAATTTATACCCTTCTATTCCAACAGCTTCACTCGAATCGAGCAATTCTATTTGACCAAGCGTGTTATTGGCAATTTTGCTTGTAAATCTAAGTCGGGATGGGAGAAAAACATTTTCTGTGAATAACATCACTTAATTCACCCCTTTGAACTCCGTTCATTGGTAATCCATTTTTATTAATAAGTATACATTTATTATGATTTCCCATATAACCATTCTGTTTCATTTTAGGAAGTTTGATTTAATCAGATGAGATAATTTCATCTTCTACTCTCGAAATATGTACCCATACATAGTCGGTCTAACCTCCATCATCCAGTGTATTCTCTACATTGGACTTCACCATTCAGTAAAACCTCGAATCAGAAATTGTATTTCGCTAGTGCAAAGTGTGTTTACTAATTCACTGTAAAATTAAATAAGAAACCCAAAAAGGGGGAAAAATGTCTACTCCCAAAAACATGCGAGCCCAAGCCTTCAGTTTGAACCATGGTGGTGCAATTCATACCTACATCAACGATGATTCCATCATTCTGCAAATCAGAAAAACAACGCCCACTGAAGAAGATCTTTTACAACCTTCCTTTAAAGTAGCTGTCAGTTTATCCCCGCAAGAGGCGATGGCAATCGCTACTGAGCTGCTTTTGGCAGTATCGAAACATTTGAAAGACTCACCCAAGCTGGAATAATCTTAACATCCGGGAGCATTGGGAAAACCCTTCTTCAGTATCCGATTAACCTCGTAAATACACTCGTTGAAGATATGTTGCTTCTTATGGGAGAAGATGATATAGCTGACACGGACAACTAGATTTAAGGCAAACTATCTTGATTCGTTTGCCTTAAATCTACGTTTGCAAAATAACCACACTTAATTGTAAGATTTCATAATTGTATTCATTAAAAAAGAAATAGCTGAGTGAGGGGGGCACCCAACTATTCCTTGAATTATTATAGAACAAATATTTCATTTGTCAATGGAAATTATTTGAGAAATGATATTGTTATTTTCTTCAAGGATAAAGCGGTTTGCTAATGGCGCTGAAATTATGTTCCACCGTTATCTGGAAATTACATAGTTTCAAAGTTAAAAGAGTGCTACTGAACCGGCCTAAACTTACATCCATGCGTTGCCGGCTTTCCAACCATCGTCCAGGATAATCTTTCAACTGTATTCCACCAGATACCAGGCACTTCATACCACCTAGCATTTGCGACATCCTTAGGGATATCTGGATCTGGGGCGGTGCCTCGCGCAAGAGCTCCATCCGGATGGATACCAACCTCCGTATAAACAAATGAATAAATTGGACCCAGGGTGGCTAAAGATAACATCATACCCCACCCGCACCGGGAAGGTTCAACCATTTTTGCGGCATCTATCCGGTCAGCAACGAATTCTGTCACTAAACGCCCTATAATGTACCAGGTGCATTCACCCACGATGTACCAGGAATATTCACCCACACTGCGCCACAGATGTTCACCAACGATGTACCAGTGATCTTCAGCCGAAATGTGCCACTTTCCGACGACGGAAAA
>JAKPTX010000168.1 GCA_029570835.1 Bacteroidota bacterium | reverse complement strand
TATCTAACATCTAATTTACGCAACAAAAATACAAAAACATTTCGGATTTCGGATTTCGGAATCTTAAATTTAGAATTATTTAATTGACTATCAGTGTGATATGATATGATGTAGCGTATTTCATATTTCTAACTTCTTATTTCATGTTTTGTAAATTTGGGCTAAAGCCCTTGGGTTCCAGGGGGTAATTCCAATCCACGCCCTAAAGAGACGTGGCAATTGATGTAATTGAATATCAAATAATTACATCACATTGTAGCTAAAATGCCTTTTTAAATTAATTTCCCCTACTATTGCCCTACTATTGCCCTACTATTGCCCCATTTGCCCCATTCTACAATAATGTCACCCCTTCGGGGTTATTTAAAAGTCGAAAGTCGGAAGGTGAAAGTTTTTAAAATTGAGCTACTCGGGACGCGACTTTTACACGTTTTCCTTACACGCAGGACATAACTTGAAGTCGCATCCCGAGTGAACCTTCTACCTTCTACCGTCTACCTTCTTCCTTGTAAAGGCGTAATTCGTAATTCGTAATTCGTACTTGGATTCCGCGTTTTTCGCATTAGGGATGTGGAGGGCGGCGAAGCCGGTGCGAGCGGGAACGAGCGTCGCGATAGGCTTAATGTTGGGTTGGGGATTGGGTTCAGCGAAGTGAAGCGAAGCACGGGAGCGAAGCGGACCCCGGAACAAGCCCGACGGCGTTGGGGAGGATCGTGGGCGGCAAGCCGGAATGCCCAAATAAAAAATAAAAATATCAAAATGTTGGTTAAAATTTATTAAATTCTCCAGATGAAGCTCCGGTTTATATATCGTTTTTTCTGTACATTTGCATCGTGTAAAATCTGTAATATGAAAAAAATAACATTCATTCTATTCTGTTCTTTTTGGGTACTTAACTCTTATTCACAAGAGTTGATTTTACCCGATTCGATTATCAATTTTTATAAAATAAATAAAATAGCTTATGATTATTCTTATGACAAAGATAATTATAAAAATGCGATTCAATTGTATTATGATGTATTGAGTTTTCCAATCGCAGATGAAAGGAGTAAGTCAGCCGTGTATATTAATATTGCAGATATTTATGCTGAATATCAGCAATATGATAGTGCAGTAGTCTATTATGATAAAGCATTTTATTCAAAAAGAATGGATGTTGAAAGTTTTGGACGTCTTTATAGGAAAAAGTACTTTGCTGCAGATACATCGTTGTATATGAGTAAGATGGAGGAGTATAAAGAGAATTTTGGGAAGCTGTATTCTTATGACGAGCTCTATTTAATGAGAGAGTTTAGGGCAATGAATGAAGCGGATCAATTGGCAAGAAACTTTGATACACAATACCCCAATTCTTGTAGAAAAAATATTTTAATGTATACCGATTCTTTGAATATGGTGAAAATAGTTGAAATTATTAATAAGAATCCCGATATGCCTAATCCGTTTAGGTATGGGGGCTGGGCATATTTTATCGTTGGTCGACATATTTTTAGTGCCTATCCTGAATTTTGGCTCACTTATATTGAACCTATCGAAAGGCAAAGTTTGATTAATGGATATTCTGATGTTGAAGCTTATACAAGGACTTACGATCGTTGTGTAATTTTTGCCCGTGATGAGTACAGTTATTATGGTGAGTTTGACGATAACGGCAGAAAGGCTAATCCGGATACCGCATTGGTGAATCAAAGAAGAAAAAATGTAGGATTACCTCCATTGGATCAAAAAGTAGTGAAACCCAATACTATTTTCATAACCTATTGATTGTGAATTGAAAATATTTTTTGGGGAGAAAATAAAGAGTCTTTAAATAACGTTTATTAAAAAAAATAAATCATGAAAAAAATCGTGTTGTTCTTGCTTATTTTGAGTGCTCTGCCTCTTTTGTATTCCCAAAAATCGGATGTTGTTCCTTATGCAAAATATACTAATCCGAAAGTGATTTCCAGAGATGATTATCAAAAGAGGGGGCAATATGACTCCTCATTGGTTGATCATTTTAGAACACTTGAAACTTCAGGCTCTATTGAATCGTTTTATCAAATTGCGGTCAATTATGCCAAATTGGGAAAGCTTGATTTGATGTTTAAATTTCTTAATTATTATGTGGATAAATCCAATGATGACCGATTGGTTTTGGTGGACGGAGCTTTCACGGATGTAATAAAAACTACTCCGGAATGGAAGCAAATCAAAAGAAAGATTGAAAATAAATTTATAGAATCACAAGAAGGGGTCGTTGATACTGCTCAGGCATTAAGGCTCTTTTATTTGTCTATTGATTATTCCCTTTATGGTGATTTTAAGGATTTGTTGGAATTACCTTCTACAGATTTTGAGAAAGTAGATGAATATCAGTTTTTTCAAGGAGATAAATTTGATACCCTTTTACTTGACCATTCCAGAAAATATACCGGGAGTTTTATTGAGATTTTGAATTCCAAAAGGTTCCCAATTGAGCATTATGCAGGAAGATACTGTGAAGAGTTTGCTTATTTTTTACTACACAAGGTTGTGATTTCCAAAACTGAAATGGATGCGATTGAAACTCAATTCAAAAATGGACAGTTTGATCCGACCTCTTATGCAGTCTTTAAAGATCGGTTTTTAGTTCTTTTCGGTAAAAAACAAATGTATGGAACTCAATACCAATGGAAAACCGATGAAAAAACCAAAACAAGTTACAAGCAACTTCGTCCGATTGAAGATGAAAAGAATGTAAATCTTCGCAGAGCAGAGATGAAATTTGATACGACTGTTGAAGAGTATATGGGCAAGTATAATATAGTAAGGTAAGGATATGAAAAAAGTTTTAATTTGCATCGTTATCCTGTGCTTAGGATTCACTTCATTTGCCCAAAAAGGAAAAATTAAAGTTCCTAAACCACCGGTCAAGATGACGAAAGAACAGATGTATGAAGATTTTGACCAGTTTGTAGCCTATGTCAAAGATTTCAATGCTCAAATTGAAGTCAGGAAAATGGTTACAGGGTATGACATGATAAACGAAATTTTAATAGAGAGAGAAAAAATTGATGAAATCAACAACTATTGGGAGTTTTTTGATTTAATGACCCGTTGTTTAAATAAAACTTTGGATATACATGCAAGAAGGACAGTAGGTTATTATGTTGTAGAAGAACCAAGATATATGCCCGGGCAGAGTTTTTATGATTCAACTTATTTTAAAGAAATTGAGTCGCAATATAACATATACAAGGAAGGAAAAGCTCAAGAGTATCGAAAAAGGAATAAATTTAGTCCTTTTATGGACTATTACTTCAACGGAGATTACTACGCACATGGACAGTACACATTAATTAACAAAATTTCAAAAGAAGACACTCTTTATTTGAGTGATTTTAAAATACTTTCATGTAATAGTCTTCCTATTGATTCATTAGTATATTTAAAATTTGGTCACTTAGAACCTAGTGAAATTAAATGGGATTTTCAAAATAGAAAATATTATACAACTAATCTATCAATTACTTGTGAGGATACAATCTTATTATATGATCCCAATAGTAATAAGCAATATCTACTCAATCTCAATGACTATAATTTCATTATATCGGGATGTAGTGATTCTTTGATTAATGAAAATATTTATTTTTACTTGGAGAACAAAAAACTTTCAAGAAATAAAGTTGTTGAATACTATCCGAAAGAACGAATTTTGTACATTTACACTGATGAAATGTGGGATGCTACCAATCTATTTATAGATGAAATTAAAAATGTAGGAAAAAATAAGAAAATCGATAAAGTAATTATTGACCTAAGAGATAATTATGGAGGAGGAGATGATTTTTGGCAAGATATGTTATCGGTCATTGTATCGGATACTATAAAATGGCTTTCAACTTTAGCCTTAAATGATAATGAACAATGTATCCATTTTTTTACAACTGAATATCCTACTCATGTTACCGGTAAATATCATAGTCAAGTTATTCCCACTTTGAATTGGAAAAAAATGATTGTCAGAGAACAACAGTACAAATATATAATCCCTGATTCTAATTCATTGAATTATAAAGGTAAAATATACATCATTCAAAACGAAAATACATATTCTGCTGCTCATTCAATGACTTCACTGGCTAGACAAGATTCTAATCTTATTTCTATTGGTGTACCAACAGGGCATATCGCAGGTTTTGGATTAAATCCATGGAATTTTCAACTCAAAAATTCAAAATTTACTTTTCAATTTGAAACAGCAATTGATCTAACAAAAGTTCAAAATCCGGAGGATGTTTTTCAAGATATTCCTGAAATGATTGTATCACCAACATTAAAAGAAATGTTTAAATATATGGATTATGGATTGATCTTGGATAAAAGATCTTATGATTTTATGATCAACTATGATTATGTTTTTAAAAAAGTGTTGGAGTTGGAATAAATAATGTGAACGAATATGAAAGCTAAAATTATAATAATCTTTATACTGACATTGAGTTTAAGTTGTTTTGCTCAGCTGGAAAATCCTTTTGAAAAATTAACAAAAAAACAGATGTATCGCGATTTTGATCAGCTGATCAAAATTATAGAGGATGGAAATCCTCAATTACTTGTCAGACAAAAGGTGACCGGATTGGATCAGTTGGCGATGATGCGGGCTATGCGAAGTCAGATTGATACCATAATGGATAATGATTCGTTTAACGATCTGTTAAACAGTGTATTAGAATGGGTAATGGATGGTCATTCTTATGAGACTTTTGATGTATACCCCGATTTTGAAAATTTGGAATCTATAGATATTTATGCTATCCAAGCCAGACAAGCCTATTATAAAAGTATGGAATACCTCATGGAAAAAAGGAAGAAGTGGAATACTTTTTGGGATGGTGCTATCTATTATAACAATAGTTTTTTTATTAGGGGAAATCATCAGTTGATTGGTGAAAATGGCGATACGTTGAACATTACTTTAATGAAGGTTTTATCAGTTGATGGAGAAGAAATGAACACTTATGTTACTAATCATTTACTGAAAAAATGTTATTTTGACATCAAAAACAAAAGGTTTTATTATGGGGATAAATGGGGTGTTTACATACCTAAAACTGCAAGAGTTAAAGCGGAACAAAATGGGGAAATAATGGAGTTTTCTTTTAATCAATATCCAGGACATGTTGTAGTTCAGGTTGTGCCTATAGTGTTGGAAGGGATACCTAATAAAGATCTAAACCTTGATAAATCCAATAATCAAGTTTCTTATTTTCAGGAAGATCAGATTTTGTACATCTGTTTGAGTACGATGACAGGGGATAATGAGGAGTTTTATTCACAGATCAAAGAGGTTGGCAAGAATAATATTATTGATAAGGTAATTATTGATGTAAGGGACAATGAGGGTGGTTCTGATTATGTTTGGATGAATGTGATCTCTGCTATTGTGAAGGATACCATTCATTATTCAACAAAATTAGCCTTTTGTGATTCAAAAATCATACGAAAAAAGTTTCAAAGTTATAAAAATATTATTTCGTACGAAAAAATCCCATTTTTAGATAACAAAATTTATGGGATTATAAATTCTGAAATGTTAATCGTTCCGGACAGCAATTCAATCGGATATGACAAAAAAATATATGTTTTGAGCAATCGCAATACTTATTCCGCCGGTTTTTCTTTGGTGCGATTTGCAAATGAGGTTGAGCAGGTTGTTTCCGTAGGTTCACCAACCGGAAAGATGGTTGGTTTTGGGCTCATGCCACAAGTGTTCCAACTTAAATATTCCAAATTTACATTTCGCTTGACTTGTATTATGGATATTTATAACGCAACCAAACCGGAAGATATTTACCAGGACTACACAGAAATTGAAATTGCACCTACATTTGAAGAGGAAATACTTTATCCTAGATCTGTTTATAATATGAAAAGCAAAGAGTTTTTGTACCAATATGATACCGGATTTAAGAAGGTATTGGAGTTGGAATAAAAAAATGAAAAAGAACTTTTAATACAATGAATTATGAAAAAAAGATTTGTTTTACTTGCCTCATTATTGATTTTTACAATTTGTCTGTTTGGGCAAAATAATGTAAAAAAATATTACAAATATGTGAATAAAGCGGAACTGGAGTATTGTAAAGGAAACCATAAAAAAGCCGCTCTGTTTTTAGAGAAAGCTTTTCAAGAGAAGGATCCCTTCATAAGAGATATTTATTATTACTTCTACTTATATCGAGAACATCATGTAGGAGATGAAAATGTAATCATTAAGCAAGCTCATCTCCTTGCTCAACGAGGTGAACTCTATATTGATGGATTTGAGGAAAATAGAGAGTTATATAATACGCTTCAGACTATTAAGGATACAACTCAAACAACCATTATACAGCCTCTCATCGATAGTTTGCAAGCTATTCGTAATTTGGACCAATCTGTTAGGTTAGGCAAGTTCAGTTATACCGAAGAGGATAGAAGACAAATTCTATTAACTGATTCTATTAATTTAGAGAGGATTATTTCTTTGTATAAAGAGTTTGGTACCATTAATGAAAACTGTGCTCCCTATTTTCATCATTCAATTTCGCTCGTATTAGGACACAATAGTAAAGAGAATTTGATTGAGTTACCATTTGATTTGTTAAAGGAAGAAGTGAAAAAAGGGAATCTTGATGTTAGAGTTTTTATAAGGATGTATGATGAGTGTCAAGCCAATAGAAAAATGTTTTTAAGCGTAGAACCAACGATACAATATGGAGATGATTATGGACATCATATTATCATAGGAGAAACTCTTTTTATTTATCCACCTGAAAACATTAAACAGATTAACAAAAATAGAAAAGCAATCGGCTATTCCGAAACCTGGGAAGATTTTAAAATCAAACTCAAATTTTCATTTCTGGAAGATGGTTGGAATTTTGTTCAGGAAATAGTAGAACATTGGGGAAGTGATGAAGAAACCCAAAAAGTAGAAATGGAAACCCGACAAAAGATTGATAATAAGGAGATTAAAGGAGAATATTACATTAAGGGAAACAAATGATTGGGTGCCTCTTCAGGGTTTTATAATTTTTGATTTTTCTGTTTTTATGAAATATAAAAAAAAAGGGGGGCAGAATAGGCATTCCTCTTCAGTTATTCTGTCTCCCCACTCTGGAAATGATTTCGAATTTCGGGAATGAACGAATGGATCATTTTGTGGTTATTTATATGATAATGTGCATTGCGTCTCTACAGCCACGTTCAATTAAAATTTATCTTTCCGTAATTCGTAATTGATTCCGCCTTCAACCTTCCGCCTTCAAATTTAGGTTTTTTTCCCAGATTTTTGATCATCGTGTTGGTAATGATGGTATGTTGGGAGGGATGTTTCGCGAGATGGATCATCGTTTTGGCAATTTCCTGAGGGGTGACCATTTTGTATTTTGTGGGAATAATGAAATCCAGTGCACCCATCACGAATTTGCTGATATTTTCAGCTGTGCGTTTTTCTTTTCTCTTACCTCCAATCAGGGAGGGACGCAAAATTTGTAAATGGGGGATAGGCAGCAGCAACAGGGCTTCCTCCATTCGTCCTTTGAGGTAGTTGTAAAATATGCGACTTTTGGGATTACTGCCTAATGCAGAGATGACAATAAAGCTTTGTATTCCATTCTCAGCGGCTATTTTTCCTGCCTGGACAGGAATTCCATAGTCGATTTTTGCGTAGAGTTTTTTATTGGGTGTCTTTGCTTTTGTAGTACCGATGCAACAAAAGATAACCTCCCCCCTAATTTCTTTTTTTACCAAATCCAGACGAAGAAGATCTACGATATGCTCTTCCAATTTAGGATGAAGCACTCCTGTAGTCCTCCGTGTAAAAACAATCACCCTGCCGAAATCAGGATCATCCAACAGACGGTGCAACAGTACTCCACCTGTTAATCCTGTGGCTCCCAAAAGAATAGCAGTTTTTTCCATAACGAGAGTCGGATTTGTGGGTTACTCCAATAGGGGAGAGGTTTGTATAAATTAAGCCAATTGCGAAGCAACGTGCTCGGTTAAGTAACCCAAACAGGTTACATAACTTCCAAATTCATTGTCGTACCAGCCCATAATTTTAGCGTGTGTTACCGGGATATTCACATCTTCCAGGTTAGCACCTACCTGATGTAGAATATCCTTAGGAATTCTTAAGAATCCGGTACGGGTGTGGATCTCTTGTCCTTCAATCACAACGGCAGCTCGTTTACCTATGAGGTCCATAGAAACATTTTGCTGCATTGATAGATGCAGAAGTCCTTTATGTTCTCCTTCAGCGGCTTTTTTATAGATATTTTTAATATAATTACCGTTGATATAGGGGTTTCCGGAGTCATTGAGACGAGAGTTAAAGGTAATATTGAGAGCGATTAAGGAAACTGTCGTTGTAGGAATACGGATGGAATCTGCCATAAATCCAAATTGTGAAACTTCAGGGATCACCTTTTCCAACGCTTTTGCAGCACCTGTAGAGGAGAGAATGATATTGTTGAGTACGGATCTGTTTTTACGCAGGTCGGAAGTATTGGTTGTGGGTACTGTATCCAGTACACTTTGGCTATTAGTAGCGGCGTGTATGGTAGAGAGGGAAGCAGTAAGTACTTCACGAGTCTCTCTATCTTCCAGGAGCGGTTTCATCATATATGCCAGACCGGTAGTGGTACAGCTGGCTGCGGAGATGATATGGTGTTTTCCGGGATCAAAGGCGTTATGATTAATCCCATAAATAATAGTAGGGAAACGATCAATATCTATTTCTCCTTTTTTAGATTTGAATGGAGCACTGGCAATCACTTTTTCAGCTCCGGCGGCTAAGTGTCCTGTAATGGATCCTTTAGGATCGTTGTCAGGGATGTTAGGATCTAAGAATTTTCCGGTACAATCAACCACTATACGCACACCTTCTGCTTTCCAGTTGATATCGGCCGGATTTCGTTCAGTGTTCAGCACTTTAACAGGAAATCCATCAATGACTATCACTTGCTCGTCATAATCTACCTGGATATCACAAGGTTTTCCGCATCTTCCATAAAGGAAGTGACTTAATGAACCGTAAGTGGAGTCGGTAGTGATGGTTTGAACCAGGTCATCCAGGCTTTTACCCACAATACGTCCAACGTTGAGTACTACGCCATCAAACTTACGTGAGATTAAATGGTGCCAAAGAGTAAGTTTTCCAATTCTTCCGGATCCATTTATCCCTAATAGATTTTTTGTTTTTAGATTGATCATCATAGCATTATATTTTTAAACGGTTGATAAATTAAAATTCTTCAATTTTTATCGGATAGTTACCTTTGTAGATAAATCCGTTTTTCCCATCTATTGCAACAGGATCAAAGAGGTTGAACAACACTCCTCCGATCGTACATTTTTTATCCTGTTCATACACGATCAGGTCGTTGCAGTTCACCACTCCGGTTTTACCCAAGGTGCCGGCTGTTACGGCAGCGTGGGAAGTAGCACCTCCTCTGGCTGTAAGCAGTCCGTCACACTCAAAGATAATCTCAATATCGTCCGGAACCGTATCAGGACGCACTAAGATAGCATTAATATTTGGATTTTCCTTCTTTATCCAGTCAATATCTTGTAATTCAAAGACAATCACTCCATTGAGAGCCTGAGATCCGATACCGATACCGCTACCAACACGCTCCATTTTTTCTTCGGGAGTATCAAATACTTCCATTCTGCTTTGGTAATGGAACGTCATATTTCTGGTTTGCAGGATGTAAAGGTCTTCACCCCGTGAGGTTTCAAACGTAAACTCTATTTCCTGGTGTGCCATTTTCCCTTCTTCCAGCATCTTAGTACAAATTTCCAATAGACGTTGATAGATTTCAGGATAGGTACTTTCCAGTGAAATAGGTGAACTGTACACTCCTTTAACTCTTTGTTTTTCACTGATAGGTAATGTTTTTACCAATCCGCCCACGATATCTTCTCCTTGACTGATGAAGGTAAAGTCACCGGTAAGATTGATCTCATCACCTTGTTCCTGAACATCTTTTGTAAAGAGAACACCGGATCCTGATTCAATATGGATATTTCCCAACACCATTTTTTGGATCGTTACAGCAGTTCCCCACTCATCGGCTATATGCATGTGTTTACGGTATGCCTGAGCCCGAACAGTATCCCAGGAGTTGAGAACTGAAATAATTGCTTTTTTAAGCTGTGCAAAAGGCTCTTCCTCAAACTCAATGCTGTATTTTGCCAGTAGTTTCTTGTATTCAAAAGCAATTTCCCGCATCACATGAGGAGCAAACTCTACTTTTTGGTTGACACTATATTTTTTCTTGTAGTCAATGATGATTTGGTCAAACTGGTCACGTTCCAATCCATAAGACATTCCCCAGGTTTGGATTAAACGGCGATAACAGTCCCACGAGGTCCAGGCATAATTATCCATTTTACTCAACTTCTCGGTAATATCATCATTCAATCCGACATTCAAGAAGGTATTCATTGCACCCGGCATAGAGATCGCAGATCCGGAACGCACACTTAAAAGCAGTGGTTTTTCGGAGTTCCCAAATTCCAGACCGGTGAGTTCTTCCAGCTTTTTGAGATGAGAAGCAATCAGTTGATCCACCCGTTCATTGAGTTTGTCAATCTTCTGGATTTCATCAATCCGTCTAAACACTTCTGTTGTAATTACAAATCCGGGGGGAACCGGGTATTGATTCAAATAGAGTTTTTTGAGATTGTAAGCTTTATTTCCTAAAAATACGGGGTTATCAATTAAGGGTGTTTTTTTGTATAAAGGACTGATACTCAGGTTGTCATCATAAGTCATAATGCGCTTAGCCTCCTCTTCAGTCAGGGAGTTAATCTGTTTCCGGAGTTTAGTCAGCACTTCTCCCATAAAGTTATCCAACAACTGGATGTTGAAGGAGGATGCGATTGATTCCCGGTAAAAAATCTCGGATTTTTGTGCAATGATTTTTTTCAGAGTATAAGGATCAGTATCTTCGGGTAAATGCTGAGTGATGATGGTTGGGAGCAGTTTTTCATAAGGTTGGATGAAGTAGGTGTTCGTGATCTCCTTGATGTTTTTTTCCATAAATTGGAAAATGTTGATGTACTGTTTGAGCGTAAAACAGCCGGAGGTTAAACTGAATTGCAGCATCTTGAGGTTGGAGTCAAAGTTTTGGAGGTGGATTCCTTCGCAATGTAGCCCTTCCTGGAAGAGTTGAATCAGGTCTAAGATTTCACGAATTGTTTTAAGAGTGAAGTAGTCAATATTGATTTCCGCTATAATCCGCTTCATGATCACCAGCGCAATTCTCTCCAATCGGAATATGAGTCCTAAAGCATCAAACTTAGGTTCCTTGTAGTAACCGTACATGGATGGGATCCCGAATGCAATGTGTCGTTTATAGAACACATTTTCCATTCCTTCAGAAGGGTTGGGATCAAAGATGATCTCATTGAGTTTGTTGATCATCACATGGATATGTTTGAGGAGAGCTACGTTGTTTTCAGTATCAAGTAGGTTTTCCAATTTGTCGATATCCTCTTTATCCACAAAGGTATGCCTATTGAGGATCGCCACAATATTGGTACTGGCGAAAATATATTTTTCTTTGAGCAGTTGATAGAGTTCAATAATCAACATCACCCGTTCTACATCGACACTATCTTCATGTCCGACTGTCTGAATCATTTTTGCCAGTTCATCTTTTTCTACTTCTATCAGCTTTTCAATTTCAATCTGATGTTTCTCACAGGTTTTCACCAGGAGTTCATGAACTCCCTTCACAAACATGCCATCTTCATCAACCTGATCAAACACATTTTGAGGCACTACTTTTGAGATCCATTTTTTGTCTTTGTGATACCAGAAATGGATTACATCCATGGTGATTTGAATGTGTGAGTTATTCCCTTCCGTGTGAATCTGTTTTCTTAAAAAGTGGATCAGGATATCATTTCGGTGGGTTATCTCATCGATTTTGGTTGATACATCACGTAATAATCCTTCCGCTCCGATCTCATTAAAGTAAACCGGAAAAATACCGGCCAACTGCTTTACTTTTTTGTAGATAGGGAAGATATCGGAATTGAGTAGTTTAGTGATATCTTTTTGGAAAAAATCGGTATCAAAGATAAATATTCCCCCAATTCTCAAGTTGATAATGAGTGCTGAGAGCAGTCGTTTCATGGTTTCAGGTCGATACTCTATCAACTCCAACCAAACACGAATGTTTTTAACATGACAGGGGTCGACTTTCAATTCCCAGTCGTTGGTCATATAGGTTACTCCCGGATTCACAAATCCAAAGTTGATCATCTGATTTTCCAGATGGTGAATTAGGGTTAGATTTTCAGTATTCAGGATCTCTTTCCCAAGGGTTAGGATGGAGTCCAGAATCATATTCATGTAGTTCTTTTTAAACTCCCTGAACTGTAGAAAAAGTGCGTCAATTGACTCAATAGTCTCATCTTCATTCAACTCTGTACTGATCTTCTTGATGATTTTGTTGAGTTCAATGAGAATATATTCACGGTGATAGATAGTTCCGGGTAAGTGGAGTAAATAAAAAATGTAGACAAACTGTTCCGGTGCTTTTTTAAAGAAGTAGATCTTTTCCATCAAAGCATCAATCACATCGGTAACCGTAAAGGTAATTTCATTCAGATCTTGCCAGGATTGTGCTTTACCGGACTTTTCTTCGTAATAATCAAATATTTTACTTCCTGTTTCAGCAATAGTGGGAAGATAATCTTCACTCATTTTATCCTGATGTTCCAGGTACCATTCTTCAATTCTGGTTGTTTCTTTCCAGAAGGAAATATGGTGATTGATCATTTTATGCATCAACTTGAAGCAGGGGTCAGCAGTAGCAGGATTTAATGCCGGTTTTTCCAGCTTTTTCTTAAAATAGCCGATGTTGATAAAGAAGCTGAAAGGGCGTTGATCAAAGTAGTGATCAAACTGTTCCAGAATTTGCTTTGGAAACCGATCAAAACGGGAAAGTGAGTCGTAATGAGCATCAATAAAGTTAAGATAGACAAAGAGAAGCTGTTTATAGAGTTCGTCAGGAAGATTCTCTTTCATTAATTGTTCAAAAATATCCAGAATAATCTCAATCACTCTTTCCAGTTCTTCCATCTCCTTATAGATCCAGAAGTCGCTATTTACGACATTTACAATCAGTAGGATTACATCTTTACGATTAGAAAAAGGATGATGAAACTCATTAAAGAACTCATCAGCTCTTTTATGGATTCCCCAATATTGTTCAGAGAGACCGATAAACCAAAGATGTTTTTCGGGAATTGTATAAGGAATATTTTGAGTGCGTGAGAGATTCACTTCCAACGCTTTCGATTTAATCATTTCTACCATAGAGTATTCTTTTGATCAATAGTGTGTTAATAAGGGTTTAACTACTTTCTTATAACTTTGCAATATTACAACATTTTTCTCAAAATTTCAAGCATTTTTAAATGTTTTCATCAAACATATTTTCTTCATTATTTTCCTCTTCTTCTCCTTCCTCCTCCTCGATTTCATCTTCAAAGAAAATCTTTCTCTGTGGACCCTCATCTCTGAAGACCCATGCCAGAACAATTCCGCTTACTGCACCGGCAACATGTCCCTCCCAAGAGATATTTTTACCCGGGAAAAGTTGAGGAAAAAAGCCCCAAACTACACTGCCGTACAAAAAAATAACAATCAGAGAGAAGGCCATTAGTGATTTTTCTCGTTTAATCAAGGAGATGGTTACCATAAAAAAAATAAAGGCATAGATCAAACCGCTGGCTCCAATGTGATTTCCGGTTCTTCCAAAACTCCAAATTAAAATACCACTAACAAGTAGATTGAACAGCATGATCAGGTATGCTCTTTTTTTAAAAAAGTAGAGTAATCCAAAAGAGAGAACAAAAAGAGGGATCATGTTGGAAAAGAGATGTTCGTAATCTGCATGTAAAAAAGGAATTAACAGAACACTCCACACATGATCAAATTCGCGAGGATGAATTCCCCATTCGTTCCACTGCAGGACAAAGACATCGTTGATAATAAAGGCTAAAATTGGGATCAAAGTGATCAAAAAAGATCTAGCCAAAGAGTTCGTAACGCGGTCCTTTTCAATTTTTAGAATAGGGTCCATAAAAATTTATGAAATTTTAAGCGACAAAAGTACAAATAAAATGTTATTTTTGTTGTTCAATTAGAAATAGGAATGAATCTACTTTATATATCGGAAGATCATTTGAATTCGAAGGTGCATCATCAGTTGTGTAATGCCTTGATGAATAGTGAAGAACAACTGAATATTACTCTCTTTTCTGTGGCCAGAACCGGTGTTGGTTTTCAAGATATCAGATCCTTATATGAGGACCCGCTTTACGAAGAAAAGGTAGTTCCGTTGACTAATTCGCACTTTTTTTACAAATATTGGTTCCCTTATAAGCTCAGAATCAAGTGGCGTTTGTTGTTAAATAGTGTAGATCTCTTTCGAATTAACTATGTTCATGCTGCCACTCTTTTTTCGGAAGGGATTATTGCTTACCGATGCTGGAAGTATTATGGAATACCATACAGTGTTACGATAAGGGGGACTGATATTAACTTTTATCTCAAGAAGATGCCCCATTTGTGGCATCTGGGAAGGGAGATTGTCAGAAATGCTCAAAAAGTGATTTTTATTTCTCCTGCACAACAGAAGAGCGCGTATTTGGCTCCCCCCTTTTTTAAAATTCAAAAAATATTAGAGGAAAAATCAATAGTAATATCTAACGGATTGGATCCCTACTGGCATCTTCACAGAGAGAAAAGGGAACTTAGGAAACCTTTTAAGTGGTTGTATGTCGGCAAGTTTGATCAAAATAAGAATGTGGAGTTTTTGATTGATTCGTTTTTGAAAGCCAGAGTAGAGAGACCCGATTGGGAATTGCACCTTGTAGGGGGTGGTGGTGATAGGGAACAAGCTGTGTTACAATTGATTGAACAAAATTCGGAAGCCATTTTTTATCATGGTGTAGAGTATGATAAGGAACGATTGCAGCAATATTATCGAGAGGCTGATGCGTTCATTATGGTTTCCAAGTCGGAGACTTTTGGATTGGTTTATCTGGAGGCTCTCTCTCAAGGGCTTCCTGTAATTTATACCAAAGGGGAAGCGATAGATCAATTGTTTGAAAATCAGAAAGTTGGTATTGCTGCTAATTTGAAAGATCCTACTGCTGTGAGGGATGCCATGTTCAATCTGTTTGATCATTATGATGAGTACTGCAGAGAGGTCGCTAATCTGGATTTAACTCCATTTGATTGGAATATGATTGCAAACAGCTATCTTTCTCTTTTTGCTCCCTATTTTTATCGATATCAGCAAATTGCTGAAAATGAAGATCTTCCATTTATTTCTGTCATTTGTCCGGTTTATAATGAGGAAAACTATGTGGAAGAGTGTATTGAATCTGTCATTGCTTCTGATTATCCTCATTCTTTAATGGAGTTTTTTTTAATTGATGGGGGGAGTCAGGATCGTACCCGGGAACTCATTGCCTCCTATACGGAACGTTATCCTTGGATTAAAATGGTAGAGAACCCTGAAAAAATTGTTCCTTACGCATTGAATTATGGGATTGAACAAGCAATAGGGGATTTGATTATCCGTATTGATGCCCATGCAATCTATCCACGAAACTATATTCTGGATTTAGTGCGTTGGCAATTGCGTCTTGAAGCTGATAATGTGGGTGGTTTATGTAGAACTCTGCCGCCGAAACCCACAACAACAGCCCGTGTGATTGCGGAGGTAGTTTCCTCCAAGTTTGGAATGGGAAATGCCTATTTCAGAGTGGGAATCTCTCAGGTTAGGAAAGTGGATACTGTACCATTTGGTTGTTTTAGAAGATCTGTTTTTGATGAGATTGGTCTTTTTGATACGGAACTGGTTCGTAATCAAGATGATGAGTTTAATGCTCGGATCAAAAAATATGGGGGAAGTGTCTATTTGGTACCTCAAATTGTTTCTGACTACTATGCCCGTGATACAATCAGGAAAACATCTCGTATGTTTTATCAATATGGTTTATATAAACCTTTGGTAAATAAGAAGTTAGGTTCACCTGCAACGCTAAGACAGTTTGTTCCTCCACTTTTTGTACTGGGACTTATTGTAGGAACTATTCTTGCGGCAACAGTTCCCTACATAATTTATCCTTTTTTACTGGTGCTTTTAATTTATATCGGCACTGCGTTGGATTATGGAAGAAAAGGGTCTCGCAAGTGGGCGGATTGGAAGTTCTATTTTGTCATGCCCTGGGTCTTTTTTGTGGTGCATGTAAGTTATGGAGTAGGGTATTGGCATGGCCTGTACAAGGTGTTTTTTAAGAAATCTTTTCAAGCGGAAGTGAATCGATAAACAGGTAACAGATGAAAAAAATAGTAGTTATTTTAGCTGCCGGATTGGGGAAAAGAGTAGGTGAGGATCTTCCAAAGCAATGGATTCTCATCCATGGGAAGCCGATTATTGAATACACTATTGCTGTTTTTCATGCCAATCCGCAGATTGATGAGATTAGTGTGGTTCTTTCCCCTGATTTTGCCGGAAAGTTGGGTGATTATATTGACCTGGAACAATATCCCAAGATTAAGGCACAGATTGAAGGAGGAAAGGAGCGCTATGAATCGACCCTAGCGGCACTAAATTACTACAAAGATGTCTCAGAGGCTCATATTTTGTTTCATGATGCTGCTCGTCCGTTAATCACGACGGAGGTGGTTTCAAGGGTATTATCTGCTTTACAAGACTATAAAGCTGTTTTAACAGCAATTCCATCAGCTGACACTATCGTTGAAGTGGATTCAAATAAGGAGGTAGCTCATTACCCCAATAGAAGTGAGGTTTACAGAGCGCAAACCCCTCAAGGATTCCATTTGTCTGTAATTAGAGAGGCTTTCCGGTTGGCTTTGTTGGATTCTCAAAAAAAGGTTACAGATGATTGTTCCTTAGTGCACTACTATTTGCCTCAAATTCCGATCAAAGTAGTTGAAGGTGCATCGGAGAATTTTAAAATCACCTATCCGGAAGATATTGTTTTTTTTGAGGATTATATAACTAAACAAGGTAATCAATAGGATGGATTCAATAGGAAGGGAATTTAAGATCAATTTTTACTTGTTATCGGCTTTGATGATAACGACTCCTTTTACACTTTTCTTTACCCTACCCATTGCTATTCTACTCATCATTAATTTGATCGTACATTGGAACTGGAAAGAGCGTAAAGTGAGATTGTTCCAAAATCGTCTCCGTTCCTTTTTTATTATTTTTATCTCTCTATATATTATCTATTTGATAGGTCTGCTTTATACGTCCAATCTGAAGTCAGGAATTACTAATCTGGAGAATAAGTTGTGGTTTCTCCTGGCTCCGCTCATTCTGTTTAGTATGGATCCCCAGTGGTTTACTCCAAAAGTAAGACAGCGTCTGATTTTGATTTTTATTTTTTCAACTATTTTGATGGCGATTTTCAATATCACTTGCTCTTTTTGTAAGTATTTGAATTATCCCAAGTCGTTCCTCTTCTTTTATCAGAACGCAACTCACATCCCGATAAGTCTCTATCGATTTCAAACTGGCGCTCCATCCTGGCGCAATATGCATCCCGTATACCTATCCATGTACGTAACCTTTGCTTTTGTTGCTTCTCTTTATTATCTCTATTTTTCAAAAATATCGATGCGGCGATGGAAACGGATCATTCTTACCGTTGGAATTATAGTTTTATTTATATACAATTATTTGTTACAGTCTAAAGCAGGAATCCTTATTCTTCTTGTTATGCTTTTAATTGCTTTTTTGTTTTTGATTAATAAAACTAAATGGCAGTTTTCAAAAAGTATCTTATTTATGCTTTTCTTGGGTGGGTTGACTATTGGAGTCATGCATTATGGATCGAATTCGACGAATCGGGTACCCGCAGCAATCAAAGATCTTTCCCGTGAGCGTACCAAGAAGGATTTACATTCACCCCACGGGAGTACTTCTCAACGATTAGTAGCCTGGAGAATTGCATTTCAACAATCTATGAAACATCTTCCTTTAGGTACCGGTACCGGAGATGCCATAGATGTGATGGCAGAGGCGTATAAAGAACAAGGCTATATAAATCTATATAATGCTCGTTTAAATCCTCATAATCAATATCTGCAAACACTCCTAACAGTCGGGATAATAGGATTTGGGATTTTAATTTTCTATTTGGGATATCCTTTTTATCATGCGTTTAAGCGAAAGAAGCTACTTTTGTTGGCTTTCATTTTCATTGTTGCTCTTAATTTGATGACAGAGTCCATGTTTGAAACCGGCTCAGGAGCCAATTTTATAGCATTGTTTATGAGTCTGTTAACTTATGATTCTTTTGTTGCAGAGGAGGAAAAGTTGGGATGATTGCTGTGATGTAACATTATTAAATAAATAATTTTATGCTTATAAAATTAACATAACCCTATCTAAATAACCAATGGACAAACCGGTAACTATTGTATAATATTTGAATCATGAAAAATAATTTATATCCTTTTTATTTGAGCGTTTTTGGGATACTTTTACTAATTATTAGTCCCGCTATGCTGTCTGATGGAATGTTTTTAGATGGTCTTTTATACGCCACAATATCAAGGAATCTTGCAAATGGGATTGGAGATTTTTGGCACCCACACTTAACAAAGACATTATCCCCCGTTTTTGTTGGACATCCTCCATTGGTGTTTGGTTTGCAAAGTTTATTTTTTAAAATTTTAGGTGATAATATTTATGTTGAGCGGTTATATTCCTTTTTAACTTACGTAGTAACAGGAATTATTATTGTTAGAATATGGAAAAAACTGATTGTAAGTGATTCAAATCAAACAGCTTGGTTGCCATTACTGTTATGGATAACAATACCTCTTGTTTCTTGGGCAATACCAAATAATATGCTTGAAAACACAATGATGATTTTTACAAGTTTGTCAGTTTTATTTATTTTAAAAAGTTTCGAAAATAGACGTTTTCTTTATTTGTTTTTGGCAGGATTTTCATTGTTTGGAGCCTTTTTATCTAAAGGTTTTGTTGGGTTTTTTCCTTTCACATTTATTTTTTGGATATTTCTAATAAAACGAAATATTAGCTTTAAGAGATTTTTTATAGACACTTCTTTATTACTCTTTTCAACATTCCTGCCTTTTGTAGTTTTATATTTCGTTGTTCCTGAGAGTATTGACAGTATTCTTATGTATATTAACAAGCAAGTTATTGATAGTGTTCAGAATATTCAAACTGTTGAGACTCGATTCTATATTTTGATACGATTATTTCTTGAACTCATCCCGATTTTTTTGTTAATTTTACTGTCGGTTGCATTTACATTTAAAGTTAGGTTTTCAAACTCCAACATTAAATGTTTTTTGGTTTTTTTATTGCTCGGATTATCAGGAGTTATACCCATGATGATTAGTATGAAACAAAGAGGGTTTTACATTTTGCCTACATTTCCATTCTTTAGCATAGCATTTGCATTATTGATAGTAGAACGAGTTAGTTATCTGATGAAAAAGATCAAGACAGGAGGTGTCAAATTTAAAATATTTAAATATGCGAGTATACTGATTTTTGCAATCGGTATCTCTCTTGTTCTGTACAATTCAAATAAAATAGGTAGAGATGAACATAAAATTGAAGATGTTCGCGCTGTCGGAGATATTGTTCCTAAAAATTCAATGCTAGCCGTAGAACCAAAAATAAGAACAGATTGGTCATTGCATGGTTACTTTGCCAGATATCATTACATTAGTTTGAATTATAATATCCCAATAAATGAAAAGTATTTATTGGTAGATAAACATAGTAATTTTGAGGTTCCTTCACAATATGTAATTGTACCTTTAGAACTCAATAATTATGAGCTTTATCAGAAGCACTAGTTCCTAATATGGTTCACTATATTAGCACCAAACTGACCGCTATGATCGCCATTCCGGCAACCAGACCACCAATGGCAATGTGATGTTCTCCGTACTCTTCGGCGGTAGGTAGTAGTTCATCCAGGGAGATATAAACCATGATTCCGGCAACACCGGCAAAGACAAAACCAAAGGTGGCTTCGCTGAAAATGGAACTGAGTAGAAAGTAACCAATAATAGCACCCAACGGTTCAGCTAATCCTGACAAAAATGAATACCAGAACGCTTTCTTTCTGCTTTTTGTGGCAAAATAGATCGGCACGGAGACCGCAATCCCTTCCGGAATATTGTGAATGGCAACAGCTATGGCTATTGAGATTCCTAACTTGGGTTCACTGAGTGCACCCATAAAGGTTGCCAATCCCTCAGGAAAGTTGTGTATTGCGATGGCAACTGCGGAGAAGATCCCCATGCGTGCCAAATTTTTTCTTTTTGATGCCTTGTAATTCTCCTCATCAATATTCTTGATTTCGTGCGGGTTTTCGTAGGAAGGTATCAGTTTGTCAATCAAGGCGATCACTCCAATCCCGACAAAAAAAGCAATTACAGTGTACAATTCTCCCCAGGTTTTGCCATATACCTCAGGTGATGACAATGATTCCCTTGCTTTTTGCAGGATGTCAACCAACGAAACATAGATCATGACACCGGCAGAAAAACCTAACGAAAAAGATAAGAACTTCGGATTGAACTTCTTGGATAACAAAGACATAAGACTCCCAATACCGGTGGATAATCCGGCGAAAAGGGTCAATAAAAAGGCAAATAATATATTGTTGTCTTCCATATAGTTATCTAAACGTGATTAGTCGAATAAATTTTAAAGATCACTTTATATCCTTAGACTGCAAAAATAGATTATTTTTTTCATAGCGTGTTATCAATTCTATCAATAAAACTCATCATTTTTATTTATCTTTGCAAATTAGCTTATTAATTAAATTAGAATAATGAAAAGAGTACTATTTTTAATCGGTTTTTTATCTTTATTTCTCTATGCCCTTGCCGATGGTGGTATGTGGGTTCCTCTGTTATTGCAAAAAAATGAAGCAGAAATGCAACAAATGGGCTTTAAGCTGACTGCCGAGGATATATACAGTATCAACCATTCCGGCTTAAAAGATGCTGTGGTACTTTTTGGGAGAGGCTGTACTGCAGAATTGATCTCTCCAAACGGCTTGTTACTAACTAATCACCATTGTGGATACTCCTACATTCAACGATATAGCACGATGGAAAACAACTATCTGCATGATGGTTTTTGGGCTCAAAGTTATGAAGAGGAGATTCATTGCGCGGGTTTAGAGGTTTCGTTTTTGGTTAGAATGGAAGATGTAACCGAAGCAGTAATGAAAGACGTAGATTTAAAAAGTGATCAAAATAAACAGGATATCCAAATTGCAACCAATATAGAACAATTAATCAAAGAGAGTAGTGAAGAGGGTAAATATCGGGTCAATATAAAACCTTTATATTACGGGAATCAATACTATATGTACATTTACAAGGTTTATTCCGATGTGCGTTTGGTAGGAACTCCTCCCGAAACAATCGGTAAGTTTGGTGGGGATACGGACAATTGGGTTTGGCCTCGTCATACCGGAGATTTTTCTCTGTACCGCATCTATACAGCACCTAATGGAGAACCTGCTGCCTATTCCAAGGAGAATATTCCCATGAACTCCCCCCATTTTTTGCCTATCTCAACAAAAGGAATTGAAGAAGGTGATTTTACGATGGTTATAGGTTATCCGGGGAGAACCATGCAATATTATACTTCTGACGGGGTGGATTTGGTTGTGAACTATAGAAATCCGCCGGCGATTACCCAACGAGGTAAACGTTTGGATATCATGAAGAAATATATGGCTGAATCGGCAGAACTTCGTTTGATGTACGCTGCAAAGGCTAACTCTATTTCCAATGGTTGGAAGAAATGGATTGGTGAAAACCAAGGAATCCAAAACTCCAATGTAATTGAGGTGAAAAAGCAACAGGAAAAAGCGCTTCATGAGAAGATTAAGCAAAATCCGACGTGGAATTCCAAATATGGTACATTGCTGCAAGATATTGAAAGTGAATACAGTAAGTCTAAACAGTTAGAGTACCAGGCTGCTTATTTAAGGGAAACCTTTACCGCAGTGGAGTTACCGGGTTTTGTAGAAAAAGTACGCAATATTCTTGAAAGTCAGGAAATAGGCACTATGGAAATGACAAAAGAGAAATTGTTGGCACTCTCCAAAGGTTTTTATCCCTCTTTCTACAAACCGATCGATAAAGAGATTTTTGTAGCTTTGTTGCACCATTATTTTAATGTTATGCCTCAAGATCAGATTCCTGATGCAATAAAAGATTATTATGCTGTCTCTTTACCTACTTTAAAGGTGCTAAGTGAAGAATTGTATGAGCGTTCTGTTTTTTCGTCTCAAGAGCAATTTGAGCAGTTTGTAAATTATTTGAGTGCAAAAAAGATTAAAAAGTTAGAGCGTTGGTTGAATAATAATCAACTCTTTAAAGATGCATTGGCAGCGCATCGTGAATTGCAAAACAATCAAATTCCACCTATTAATGCTAATTTAGATCAATATTACAAGCTCTATTTACAGTGTTTGATGGATGTTGAGCCGGAGCGCGTACTTTTCCCCGATGCCAACCTGACCATGCGCGTTGCTTATGGCAAAATGTTGGGCATTGCACCTATTGACGGGATTTATTATTTACCTTATACTACTTCAGATGGAATTTTGCAAAAAGAGGATCCGGATCACTTTGATTATCAATTGGATGCGCGTTTGAAAGAGTTGCTTTTGAAGAGGGATTTTGGAAAATATGCTGACAAAGAGGGTAATCTGAGAGTGGCTTTCATTGCGGCTAACCATACTACAGGCGGTAATTCCGGAAGTCCGATTTTGAATGGCAATGGGGAATTGGTAGGAATCAACTTTGACCGCATGTGGGAGGGAACTATGAGCGACCTCTATTATGATGTCAATCAGTGTCGAAATATTAGCGTGGACGTGAGATATATCCTTTATATCATTGATTACTACGCCAATGCTCAGAATCTGATCAAAGAGATGCAATTACGATAACCAAATACTGATTCGATGATCAATTTTGACAATATTGATCGGCACTCGCGCCTTTATGCTTTTCTGGCTCCTTTGATAAAAAGTGGGTTTAGGTCTTTTTATCGATCCGTAACGATTGTGGGCGAGGAGCATATTCCTCCCAAAGGAACTCCCTGTATAGTGATTGCCAACCATCAGAATGGATTGATGGATCCGATGACGCAATTACTCCTTTTTAAGGATGGTCGTCAGCCCGTTTTTATTGCCCGGGGTGATATTTTTAAGCGTGACTTTATCGCCCGTTTATTGAGATTTCTCAAAATTTTACCCACTTTTAGAACCCGGGATGGTGACAGGAATGACGTTCGTCGCAATAATGATATCTTTTTATTGGCTGGTGAAATATTAAAAAAAGGGGGGACGCTCATGATGTACCCCGAGGCACAACATCAGCACGGGCGCTACTTAGGTCCCTTTAAGAAAGGGTTCCCAAGAATCTGTTTTACAGCGGTAGAGCTTTCCGACTATAAGCTGGATTTACAAGTTTTACCGATTACCATTCACTATTCTACGTATGAGTACAGAGGCGGCGACCTGCTGGCTGTGGTGGGAGAGCCGATTACTTTCCGGGAACTTTATCCTGCCTATCAGGAAGAACCCAATCATGCCTATCAGCTGTTGAATGACAAAGTGCGTACTCATCTCCAAAAAATGATGATCGATATCAGTGATCGCGAGCACTATCGGGAGTTAGATATGCTTCGTCTGATGGTCTCAGAAGAGCGACTGGATAAGCGCGATAAGAATGATTTTTATCAGCGGTTTATTGAGGAGAAAAGAGTGATCGATCGATTGATGGCGTTCAAAGATGAGAATGAAGCAGAGTATCTGAAGATCATAGAGGAAACCCGGAACTATTGCGATTTGTTGGATCAGGAAGAGTTTGGCGATCAAGAGTTGGCAAATCCTCAAACGTGGGGTAGGGCGTTATGGAAGGATTTTCTGCTGACATTGAGTATCCCGCTATTTCTTTTTGGATTGGTCCATCATTTTATCCCGATCTGGCTGACTGAATGGGTGACCAAAAAAATCAAAGATCGTCAGTTGAAGTCCAGTATTCGTTTTGCATTACCGCTGTTGTTTTCTCCTTTATGGTACCTGATTCTCTTTCTGATACTCATTTTTTCACTTAAATCCCTATTCTTCACCATACTCTGGTTGATTGCCGCCGCCATTAGTTATAAGTTCCTTTTCTATTGGCTGATTGGGGTAAAAAAACTGTTTAAATCTTACTTCTATTTGCTACAAAGAAAAAGTGATCAGGTAACACATTTAAAGAAGTTGAGAAAAAGAATTATTGATATGGTTCAAAGTTTGTTATAATGTTAAGCTGATTTTTTATAAAAATTATGAAAAAAACGCTCAGAATAATATCTTTACTTGGTGCTGTTGCCTTTGTTTTTCTTTTTTATTACTATGCAGGGCGCTCTCAATCTCAATCTCAAGAATCTGAAGATCAGATTACAGGAGTGGTTGTTAAGGTGATGGATGGGGATACTTATGAGTTGTTAACTCCCGATAAAACGACTGTCAGGGTAAGGATGCAAGGGATTGATGCACCGGAAAGGGGAATGCCCTACTATAAAATGGCGAAGCAATATCTTTCTGACCTCTGTATGCACCAAAAAGTGACTTTGAAGGAGGTTACTGAAGATCATTATGGACGAACAGTGGCATTTTCCTACCTCGAAGATGGTCGGGAATTGAGTCGCGAGATGTTGAAAGCCGGCTATGCATGGCACTACAAAAAGTACAATAAAGATTCGGAGTTAGCCCAAATGGAAAAGGATGCCAAAGCAGAGAAAAAGGGACTCTGGAAGGATAAAAATCCGACTCCTCCCTGGGAAGAAAGGGCTCAACGCAGAAAAGGGAAGAAATAAATCGCTTTTTTTTGATTGTTTTCTTCTCTTAATTTTTTATTTTTCTTTTTTTATAAAAGTAAAAAAGAGGGGGGCAGACAAAACCTCCCGTAACTGCTAATTTATCACCCCACTCTTCTATTTTATAGCTTTTGGAGAATATTTGACCAATTACGAATTACGAATTACGAATTACGGGCTGAAAAAGTCGAAAGTCAAAAGTCGAAAGTTTTTGTCGTAAATTGAAAGTTGAAAATTGTTAAATAACTACCGTATCTCATTGATATTCACATCAATAGCCCAGACATTTATGTCGGGGTTGGGAATGCTCTTTACCAATACCGGGCTTTAGCCCAAATTTATTATAATATTAGCTTTAGAGGGTTAAATTAGGGAAATGCAATATCGTTCCCAATTAATTCTAAATTCTACTTTCTACCTTGTAAAACACGTAATTCGTAATTTATTCCGCCCTCCGCCTTCCGCCTTCCGCCTTCATAAGGTTTTTCTCAAAAGGATAACATTCCAGAGTGGGGTGATAAAATGAAAAAAGAGGAAGACTGATGCTGCCCCCCAAATTTTTTTATTTCCAAATAATATATATAATTAAAAATCAATAGGTTATATTAAAAAAGTAGCTCAAAACTAAATTTCCGCCTTCCGCCTTTCGCCTTCCGCCTTCAAAATAATTCTATTCATCCTCAAATCCTATAAATCTTAATCTTTTTTTGTAATTTTGCAGGTTATAATTTAAATTGCGAATGAACGCCCTTCGGGATTTTTTGATAAAATATTTTCATGTTTTTGTATTTGTAGTACTATTGGTGCTTTCGATAGTTTGGATGTACAATAGCATGCATTATCAAAAAATATTATTCCATAATGCTACACATTCAATTACAGGACCATTGAACCAAAGATGGAGTAAACTGTTGCGACATTTTCAGCTGGCGAACGAAAATGAACAACTGGTAGCTGAAAACCTGAAACTGCTTCGTGAAAAAGAAAATATGTTTCTCTATAGTCTGGATACAGTTTATACTTATTCAACTAAGGATACAAACCGCTACGGAAAAATAGTTGAAAAAAGAATGTATGATTATTTTTCTGCCAATGTGGTGTTTAAAACTACCCATAAGAAACATAACTACATCATTATCGATAAAGGATATAATGATGGCGTTACTTCAGATATGGCTGTGTTGTCTTTGCAGGGTGCAGTAGTAGGAGTTGTGAAAGAGGCATCAGCGAATTTTTCTTCTATTATTCCGTTGATCAACCCGAATTCCAGAACCAGTGCCAGAGTTTCGCCGATTAACCAGATTGGAACTGTGGTTTGGGAGGATAATGAACCCGATATCGGAAATTTGATCGATATACCTCAGCACTTGATCGTTAATGTTGGGGACTCGATTTTTACCAGTGGATTTTCCAGTGTGTTCCCCCAAAATCTATTGATTGGCAAAGTAGTCGATAAATATGACAATGAGAAAAATACTTTCTTGACGATTAAAGTGAAGTTTGCCACCGATTTTAGAACTATTAATTCCGTCTATTTGATTAAAAATATATACAGATCAGAAATAGATTCACTTAAAACCTCTTTCCAAGATGAATAGTATAGCCTCCAATCTGTTTCGGTTTGTAATTTTTATAGCACTACAGGTGTTCATCTTCAATTATGTGCATCTGTTTGGTTTTATCAATCCGCAGGTCTATATTCTTCCTCTGTTACTACTTCCATTGGAAATGAAAAAGACATTTCAATACCTGATTGCTTTTATTACAGGTTATTTTATAGATATGTTCTTTCAAACTTATGGAATCCACTCCTTAGCCTGTCTCTTGTTGATCTATTTTAAACCGATTTGGGTCTCCATAATTACCGGAGTTCGTACTACTGATGAGGTTTTCAAACCTCTTCCGGGAGAAAAAGACTTAAAATGGATTCTTGCTTATGTCGGAGGATTGGTTTTTCTACATCAACTGACTATCACGATGTTGGAAACGTTCAATATGAGAGAGATACTAATGATTTTGTGGGTTTCACTTGCAACAGCATTGGTAACCACCATTCTTATTGTATCAATCTTATATATTTTCTTTTACAGTAAAAAATAAATAATTAAAAAATATGGATTATGAAACCTAAATTAGTAATTGGAAACTGGAAAATGAACAAAATATTTTCTGAAGCTGATGATTTGATGATTGAAATTTCGGATTTGTTAGAAGGAATAAATCTGGAAACCGGTGTAGTGATGGCGCCTCCATACCTTTATTTGGAACTATTAACTGACCACGCCGAGGAGAATCAGTTTTCTGTTGCTGCACAAAACTGTAGCGAGTATGATGATGGTGCGGTAACCGGTGAGGTATCTGCAAAAATGTTGTCTGAAATAGGAGTGGAGTTTTGTATTGTAGGCCACTCGGAAAGAAGAAGATTGTTCCATGAAACAGACGAAATAATTGCTAAAAAGGTAGATCAACTCTTGAAAAATGATATTATTCCTGTAGTTTGTTGCGGAGAATTGTTGGAGGAACGAGCTCAAAATAAGCAAAATAGTGTGGTAGAACAACAGATTAAGTCAACCTTGTTCCACTTGTCAAAAGAGCAATTCGAACAGGTAGTGATTGCTTATGAACCGGTTTGGGCTATTGGTACCGGTGAGGTGGCAACTCCCGAACAAGCTGAAGAGATGCATCAATTCATAAGAAATTTGGTTGAAAAGAAGTATGGTACTGAAGTCGCATATAATACTTACATTTTGTACGGAGGTAGTTGTAACTCACAGAATGCTCTCTCCCTCTTCACACAAAATAATGTAGATGGCGGACTAATAGGAGGTGCTTCTCTCAATGCCAAGGAGTTTTATAATATCATTGAAGCAGCCGAAACAGTGTTGAAAGAGAATTAATCTTTCTATTTCTTCACCAATCTAACTTTAAGTTGATTAAAATCAGCAGCACCGTTTACCACTCTTTCAATTAGCGGATATGCTTCTATATCGTAGTAAAGTTGATCGTAATATTCGATACATTCTACTTTTAAAACATCATTCTCTACTTTGAAATGAGCAGTGAAAGCGGCTTTAGCCTTTTGAGGGTCATCATTGTCATAAATCTCAACTTGATATTGGGCGAGATCATCTACACGGTAACCTTGTGGAATGGCAATAGAAATGGATCTTCGGTAAGAGCTTAGATAGTTCCGTTCTACAGGTAATACTCTAGATTGTTTAGATTCGATTTTTCCTTGTTTTCCTATCATTTCACCAACTGAAATGATGAGATCATCTCCCTCCATTCTAACCCAAGAACTGTTAGAAATAGATCCTTCTCCTATCAAAGGATGAACTCCAATGTCCTGAGGTGAAGTATGAGTAAACGTTTCATCTGAAATCAATGATCCATCGGAGGAGAGGGTCATCAATTCTTCAACCAGTTGCTCTCTATCCTCAATCTCAAAATAGTCGTAGTTTGCCTGGATAAAACTTACCAGATATCCGCTAGTTTCTCTTTTGATTTTACCGTATAAAGTTTTAAGATCAGAGGAGAAATCCAGGGATAGTACAATATTATCTATTGTTGTTGTCTTTTTAGGAACCGGGATTGTGCCGAAATAGTAGGTAAATAGTTCTGTTTTTCCTATTTTTGCCTTTTTACAAAAGAGAGCTTCATTGCCGGTCAATACAGCAGGCGTTAACCCCAAGCGTAATGCAAAGTATTCGGGTGCAATATATTGATCAATTTCCGGGAAATAGAATAGTATTTCCTTATAGAAGTTAAATCCATTGAAGTTTTTGTCAAATGTTTTTTTGGTTTTGTCTGTAGTGAGTACAATCTCATAATTAATCTTAAAGTGATCTAATATATAGGAGTAAATTTTAAGTTGTATTATTTTGTTTACTCCGTACAGTTCTCTTTTGAGTAGCGTTTCAATGGTTCTTAATTGTTGTTCCAAAGGATCTTTTTTGTTGATTTTCAACTGTTTAATTAACTCTTTTTTAACTATCTTGGTGAGAGTAGGATCACTTAGTTTGGAAAGTTCATAAAAATTATTCACAAAGTATTTTGTTGTGTTAACTCTTTGGTTTCCGTACGAATAATTATAAGCCAGATTGTACTCAACCCGTGCCAGATACTTGTCAGGGTGGGCGAATGGTTCATTGGGAATAGCGGGTAAAAAAGGAATATGAATTGTAGTATAACGTAAATCCAAATGGGTAACAATGGAGTCGATAACGGGGTACTCACTATTATACAGTTGAACATGAGGTTTGAGATGATCGGGCATGATAATCGTGTAATCGATATCTTTACTTGGGACATCTCCATGTAAATAATAGGTCTCCATTTCATTCAATTCGGGTCTGATTCGGATTCCGTAAAACTCTACAATATCTCCAACGGCTAAATCGGGAAGCTTGATCTCATAAGTTGCTAAGCTTTCTTCTTCCTCTTCTTCCTCTTGATTGGTTATTTTAACAAAGTGGTTTTGATTGTATTCATGAATAATCTCATTATTCCGAATAACCCTGGCTTCAAATTGTTTAAAACTCGTAATATCAATGTCTGAAAAATTGATAGAGTTGAGTTTTGAAACCCCTTCCTGAGTGTACACTTTATAAGCAATATGTTTTAATTCCCATAATTGAGCTTCCGTTTTAGTTAAGTGGAAATAGAGGAGATAACGATGTTTTAACGTAGCACTCTGATAATCCTTGAATTGTAAATCCTCAGCTTCTGTTGTTGTAGGTAGTTCTCCAAAGTGATAATCCTTGGGATTGATGTCTACTTGTCCTCTTACAATGTAAAGAGAAATGAAAAACCCGATAGTTATAATAATTTTTTTCATAGCTTTATTTTTTCTGAATTACTGAACCGTAATAAAATTCTAAAGTGTAAAGTAAGTAACCTTTTGAATCATAGAAGTTGAACTCTCCATGAGGTTCATTGAGGTAATAGTTTCCCTTAATTTTGATTACTCCATCTTCATACCATTCCTGGTACGCTCCATGAAGTTGATCAAACCAATAATCACCTTCCATACGTTTATTGCCATTATGGTAGTAACTTAGGTAGTGACCATTCATGAGGTTATGGGTTTGATAAAAATGGTATAAAGGTTTTCCATTCGATCCATTAACCAGAAATTCCCCATTTTGTTCACCATTAATCAATTGTACTTTTTTGGCTAATTTTTTATTGGGATAATAACTTTCAATAGAGGTGGTATCTTGAGTAATAGGTTCCCATTTTTGAAGCCCTTTCTGATCCTTTTTTTGTTGAGCGACAGCTATGAGATCTCCATATAAATAATGATAACCAACCAGTACGGTTTTCCCGTCATCACCATAACAGAATCCTTCACCTTCTTCGACATCATTTATATATGGAACAGTTGAGCGAATTTTTCCGTTGGGATAGTAGTTTATTCTAGCCCCGCTTTTAGAACCATGTTCGTAATTGATCTCTCTGACTAATACCCGATTGTCGTACACTTTAACAGTTCCATGTTGCTTTCCGAACAGATAAGGTAATTCAGCTTTGTAATATGGATCTTCGGGAGTAGAAGAGGTTATTATTCCATGCATTTCTCCATTCAAATAGGGTATTTCGAACAGTTCCTTTCCATCAATATCATAAAAGGTAGTAGAATCACTGTTTTTATTGTAGCGATATTTCCCACTGGAAAGAAGTGTTCCATTGAGATAATAGTTTTCCATTGTTCCTTCCCCATTTTGGAATTGATTAGTGTGTAAAACTTCTCCTAAGTGATTATAAATAACATGTTTAACAAGAGTTCCATTGAGGTCGTAAAAATACTCCTCTCGAAGTGATCCGGATGGATAATAGAGTGCAGTGTATACAACAGATTCATTTTTATGTTCTTCATGGTGTGAAAGAGAACCATCCAGGTTATACCAATACCAGGAACCCACTTTATTTCCATTTTGCATATATCCTTCAGATTCTATGGAGTCATTAATATGATAATATATTTGTAATCCGTCAAACTCTCCTTTGTTAAACCGGCGATAAGCTTTAAGATTTCCATTGGGATAATACTCCCTATTTTCCCCATGAGGTTCTCCCTCTACGTAGGGAATTGTTCTTTTGATTTTTCCGGTAGGATAATAAAAGGTTGTAACTCCCTCTTCCTGACCTTTTTCATTACATCTGTATTTCTTCGTCAACTGTCCATATTCATTGTAAATTTCAATATCTCCCTTTAAAAGATCTCCGGTATACTCTTTTCTAATCTCTTTATTGGGGAGGTAAGTAGTAATCTTAGTAATTACTCCCTCATTGTACTGAGTTTGACTATAGAGGAATCCATTTGGGGAATAAAAAGAGGAGGTGCCATTATAAACTCCATAATTATAGCTAACTTCATCACTGACTGCTCCATTAGGGTAATATCCTGTCCAAAATCCATCTAACTCTCCTCCGATATAGGATCCGACACTGCTTAATTTTCCGTTTGGATAGTACGTTTTAGCAACTCCGTTAAAGGCTTCATTTATGATAGTTGCTTCTTTATATAGTTTTCCGTCAGGATAGTAACTGCGGAACATACCCTCTTCATCCTCTTTTCCGTAATAACACTCTAATGATTTTTCTCCATTAGGGAAGTATTCTATATATTCTCCGACATAGTTTCCTTTCTCTAACTCTCCTTTAGAGTACAATAAGCCGGTTGAAGAATAGTTTAGTTTTTCTCCATGAAGAAGGTCGTTTTTATAGTGTGCTTCTTCTATCAGTACACCATAGCGGTTATACTCTTTTCTTACGCCTTCCAAATTGTCATTTTTGAACTCGATACTGATTCGAAGAGGTTGTTTTTCCAGTCCAAGGTCAGGAAAGTAAACCCAGGCAGTACCATCCACCTTCCCATTCAGGTAAGGGACAACTTGTTGTTTTTCACCGTGATAATAAAATGTAGAGACACCATTTCTTATATCATTGTTGAGGTTGAGTTCCGCTGTGATTCCACCATCATCATTGATAATCTGCCAATTCCCATTATACATAGATTCCCCTGATCCATTTTTTTGAGTGTATCCTCCGACACCTTGAATGAGTCCATTTTCATAATTATATTCAAATTGTCTTAAAGGGGGGAGCTCATCCGGTACTCCTATTCCACGAGAGATCCTCTCCTTCAAAAAGTCGATCCCTTTGCTAACCATTTTATCAATCTTTTTACTCATCTTTTGGGCTTTTTTCTCTATTTTTCCTTCTTCCAGATCGGTGCCGGAGAAGAAGTAGTGGGCATAGAGACTGAATTCACGATCTTGCATAATCTGCCTAAAGAAGGGGATATATAGAAATTGAATTACGTCCTTAGATGAGGAGGGTTCAGGGAGGTTTTCAAAAACCAATTGGTTTTGTGAATTAACATTATGTCTAATTTTAGATTTTTTATGAAAGTTTCTTTTCAGGGCAACTTCCGATTTAACCCAAAATTCAAGTTCGCTGAATTGTTCCCATTCACCAATTAACTCAGCATCTTCCATCGGACGTGTGGGAAAATTGTCTGTATCTTCGGAAAAACTATTGTAGTATTGTTGTAGTTTTTGGATAGCAAAGATGGCAATTTCAGTTTTAGGATTGAGAAAAACCGCATAGTTGAGTGCTAAAATAGCAGGGATTGTTCGGCCTTGTTGGATGAATACTTCTCCTAATCTAAAGTGAGTAATTTGAGAGGAAGGAGTACAAAACAGAGCATTTTTAAAAGCGAGTTCAGCCTCCTTGTAAGCCTCTTTTCCACTGTAAAGAGTTCCTAGAGTCAGATAAAGGCGAACACTGTATGGTAGGTAAGTTAATCCCTCATTGACAACTTCAATTCCCTGATCGTAAACTTTCAAATTTAAGTATGAGGAACCAATCAGTGCGTAGATGGAACTCATTCTGACATGATCATCATATTTTCGACGTAGTGGTTCTGCAACCATTAATGCTTCTTTATACTTTTCATTAACAAAGTTGGCATAAGCTATCTCATATTGAGCTAAAATATAAAGCGAATCGCTGATCGGGATCTGTTTGTAAAGTTGGATCGCCTCATCATACTTTCCTTGATCATGCAGTCGCACACCCTCTTCGATAATAGATTGAGAATTAATCTGTTTTAGTTGTTTGGTTTTCTGTCCGTACGATATAACGCTTGATAGTATCATAATGACTATGAAAAGGGAAGTGGATTTTTTCATGTTGATATTTTGTTCTATTAAAATAAAATAAATGTAATCTGCAAAGTTATAAATTATTTTCGAATAAATGGGGATTTAAAACAATGTATAATAAATCAGCACCAACTACTTGCAAAGAGTCTAATATTCAATTAGTTGTATAATAAATTTCTAGAAGTGGCGGATTTCCTCCCCCTTTTTTTTATTAAAAAATAAAGAAAAAGAAAACTATCCAAATAAAAGGTCTAAATCTCCCTTACCTTCACGGATGACCTCAATTTCCCCACTGGTACAATCAACCACAGTAGAGGGAACATTGTCACCATAACCTCCGTCGATCACAATATCAACGAGATCACCATACGCTTCATGAATCAATTCAGGGTCAGTGGTGTACTCAATCACATCATCATCATCTTTAACTGAAGTTGAGAGAATGGGATTGCCGTTCACTCTCACGATTTCGCGGATAATGTTGTTGTCAGGCACACGAATACCGACTGTTTTCTTAGAGCCATGAATGATTTTAGGCACTATATTACTGGCATTGAGGATAAAAGTAAAGGGACCCGGCAATGCACGGCGCATAGCTTTAAAAATTGTATTATTGATGGGGGTTGTGTAAACGGAAAGATGGCTTAAGTCGTGGCAAATGAAGGACATAGATGCCTTTTTCTTGTGATCTCCCTGAATTTGAACGATCCTTTCGATCGCTTTGGCATTATAGATATCACACCCAATTCCGTAGATGGTATCAGTCGGATAAATGATGACACCTCCGGATTGCAGGCAATCCACCACTTGTTGGACTGCTCTGGGATTGGGGTTTTCGGGATATATTTTGATAATCATAATGCTATTACTAAAAAAGGGTAAGCTACTTATATCGCATCGCTACAACCGATGTACCCTTGCTGTATTCCTACCCTGGGGGAGTTGAAAGGGAGCTGATCGTATAAGACTTACCCGGCTGCAAAAGTACGAAAAATAATTATAATTTTGTGTTTTGATTAAATTTGATTATGAAAAAGTTTATTTTCCCCCTGTTTTTTGTTTTAACTGCTTTGTTTTTAATGAGCTGCAATTATTCTAAGGTGATAAAAATTGAGGGGGGTGCGCTGGGCACCTATTACAAGGTTGCTTATATTGGAGAAGAAAAAGCAGCAATTCAACACGGGGTTGATTCACTTTTGGATCAAATTAACGCCCAATTTTCCATTTTTCAGCCCACAACCTTAGTGAGTAGACTGAACCAAGGTGAGGATCTTGAACTGACTGAACAGTTTCAGTGGCTATTTAATAAATCTATAGAGGTTAGTGAACGTACTCATGGGGCTTTTGATATCACTATTGCACCTTTGGTTGAAGCCTGGGGATTTGGGAAAGATAGAGTTATGCATTTGGATTCCATGGTCATTGATAGTTTAAAGCAACTAGTTGGATATCAACGTGTTCATATTGAGGGGAATCATCTGATTAAGGAAAATTCTGCTATTAAGTTGAATTTTAATGCCATAGCTAAAGGTTATGCCGTTGATCAGATTGCTAATTATTTATCCGGAATGGGTTATCCTGACTGTTTGGTTGATGTTGGGGGAGAGATTGTTGCCCGCGGAAGCAACAGGGGTAAGCCCTGGCGGGTAGGAGTGCAAGTTCCAACTCATCAGGCAGATGATCCGGTGGAGACAGATTATGTATTTACCATTCGTGATAAGGCGATTGCCACTAGTGGCAACTATCGCAATTATATAGAACAAGATGGAAAACGTTTTACCCATATCATATCTCCTTTTACCGGTGGTGCGGAGGTTTCCTCTTTGTTGAGTGTGAGTGTTATTGCCCCTGACTGTACTACAGCTGATGCTTATGCAACCGCTTTTATGGTTTTGGGGATTGAAAAATCGATGGAGATCATAAAATATGACACTACACTTGCAGCCTATTTTATATATGACCAGGCAGGAGAGTATAAAACTGTCAAGAGTGACCGTTTTCCTGACCCGATTCAACGCTAAATCTTTCCTTATTATTCGTTATCAGCAAAAATTACACAAATTTTATGACAAAATGTCAGGAATAGTGACATATTTTGATTTAGCACGCTTTTTGCAATATTGTTATAATGGAATTTTATTTTAATAACTAAACATATAATCATTATGAAATTAAACATTAAACCTTTAGCAGACAGAGTAATTATTGCTCCGGCGGAGGCTGAGCAAAAAACAGCAGGTGGGATTATTATTCCCGATACCGCAAAAGAAAAACCACAAAAAGGAGAAGTTGTAGCTGTTGGACCAGGTAAAAAGGATGAACCTATGACTTTAAAAGTGGGTCAAACTGTACTTTATGGCAAATATGCCGGTACGGAATTGAATGTTGATGGAGAGAACTATTTAATCATGAAAGAGAGTGATGTTCTTGCTATTCTTAAGTAATATCAAGAATATTCAATATTTTAATTAAAAATAATACAAAAATTAATAAAAAATTATAAAAAAATAGATGTAATTATGGCAAAAGAGATAATGTATGATTGGGAAGCAAGAGAAGGTTTGAAAAAAGGTGTTGACGCATTGGCAAACGCTGTTAAAGTAACCTTAGGACCCAAAGGAAGAAATGTAATTATTGACAAGAAATTTGGAGCTCCACAAATTACTAAGGATGGTGTTACGGTAGCGAAAGAGATAGAATTAAAAGATCCTATAGAAAATATGGGTGCTCAAATGGTAAAAGAGGTAGCATCTAAAACCAATGATCAAGCCGGTGATGGAACTACTACAGCAACTGTATTGGCGCAATCTATTTACAATACCGGTTTAAAAAATGTTACTGCAGGGGCTAATCCGATGGAATTGAAAAAAGGTATTGATATGGCCGTAGCTGAAGTAGTGAAACATCTACAAAGTCAGTCGCAAGCGATTGGGAACAACCATGAAAAGATTGAACAGGTAGCTACTATTTCTGCAAATAACGATACTACTATCGGTAAGACTATTGCAGAAGCGATGCAAAAAGTGAAGAAGGAGGGTGTTATCACTATTGAAGAAGCCAAAGGAATTGAGACTGAGGTAAAGATCGTTGAAGGAATGCAGTTTGACAGAGGCTATATTTCTCCTTATTTCATCACAGATGCTGAAAAAATGGAGGCCGTTTATGAAAATCCTTTCATCTTGATCTATGACAAGAAGATCAGTAATATGAAAGAGTTTTTACCTATTCTTGAAAAAGTGGTTCAAACCGGAAGACCTTTATTGGTAATTAGTGAAGATTTGGAAAGTGAAGCATTGGCAACCTTAGTTGTAAACCGTTTGCGTGCAGGTTTGAAAATTGTAGCTGTTAAAGCGCCCGGATTTGGAGACAGAAGAAAAGAGATGTTGGAAGATATCGCTATTTTGACAGGTGGTGTTGTAATTTCTGAAGAGAAAGGATTTAAATTAGAGGATGCCCAACTGGATATGCTGGGAACTGCCGAAAAGATAACTGTTGATAAAGAGAACACTACTATCGTTAGTGGTAAGGGTGATAAGGAAGCTCTTCAAGCAAGAATTGCACAGATTAAATCACAGATTGAGAAAACTACCTCCGACTATGACAGAGAAAAATTACAAGAGAGATTGGCTAAGTTGGCAGGTGGTGTAGCTGTAATTTATGTTGGTGCAGCTTCTGAAGTGGAAATGAAAGAGAAGAAAGATCGTTTTGACGATGCCCTTCATGCAACACGTGCAGCTATTGAAGAGGGAATTATTTCCGGAGGTGGTGTTGGATACCTCACTGCTATTGAGTCCTTGAGTAAAGTAAAAGTTGAAAATGAAGATCAAAAGGTGGGTGTTGATATTATCCGCAGAGCATTAGAGGAACCACTTCGCCAAATTGTTGCCAATGCCGGTAAAGAGGGTTCAGTTGTTGTGAATGCTGTGAAAGAGAAAAAAGGAAAGATCGGATATAATGCCAGAACTGATGTATATGAAGATCTCATCAAAGCGGGTGTGATTGATCCTACTAAGGTGGCTCGTGTAGCCCTTGAAAATGCAGCATCTATTGCAGGCATGTTGCTCACTACCGAGTGTGTACTCTTTGAAATTCCTGAGGAGACTCCTGCTGCCCCCGCCGTACCGGGTGGAATGCCGGGAATGTACTAGGAGATTATTGAAACAAAGGATCATCAATAGATGGTCCTTTTTTATGTGACAGAAAAAGTCGTATCTTTGCGACTCTATTGTAAAATCTTTAAAAACTTATAATATAATCATTATGAAACAATTAATCGAGTGTGTTCCTAATTTTAGTGAAGGAAGAAATCTTGAAGTGATCCGTCAAATTACGGCGGAGATCGAGAAAATGGAAGGTGTAAAATTATTGGATGTGGATCCCGGGTATACTACCAATCGTACTGTAGTTACCTTTGTGGGAACTCCGGATGAGGTGGTGGAAACCGCAGTAAAAGTGATTGCGAAAGCTCAAGAGTTGATTGATATGCGGGTTCACCATGGTGATCACCCTCGTTTTGGGGCTACCGATGTGTGTCCTTTGGTTCCCGTCGCCAACATTACGATGGAAGAAACGGCAGAATATGCCAGAAAATTAGCTAAAAGAGCAGGTGAGGAGCTGGGTATTCCGGTTTATTGCTACGAAAACGCTGCTTTTGAAGAGAAAAGAAGAAATCTGGCAAATTGTAGAAGAGGGGAGTATGAAGGATTGAAAGAAAAACTGGCAGATCCTGCATGGAAACCTGATTTTGGTCCGGATCAATTCAATGAGTCGGTTGCGAAAAGTGGTGCTACTGCTATCAGTGCACGTGACTTTTTGATTGCCGTGAATTACAATTTGAATACCACCTCAACCCGTCGTGCCAATGCAATCGCTTTTGACGTTCGTGAAAAGGGTCGTCCTATGCGTGAAGGTCATCCTATTACCGGAAAAATTATGAGAGATGAACACGGCAATACCATCGATATTCCGGGTACATTAAAAGGAACAAAAGCAATTGGCTGGTTTATTGAAGAGTACGGTATTGCTCAAGTATCGATGAATATTACCAACACCAGTGAAACTCCTTTACATATTGCTTTTGAGGAGGTACGTATGAAAGCGGAACAACGTGGTATCAGAGTAACCGGTGCGGAAATTGTGGGGTTGGTTCCTAAACAATCATTACTTGATGCCGGGATCTTTTTCCTAAGAAAACAAAACAGATCTGTTGGAGTGGATGAGAAAGAGTTGATCAAGATTGCGGTTAAGTCTATGGGATTGGATGATCTCAAACCTTTTGTTCCTGAAGAAAAAGTGATTGAGTATTTACTTGCCAAGGATCAGGAAGGGCCCAAATTGATGGGGATGACTTGCACTGACTTTGCTAACGAAACTGCATCTGAAAGTGCTGCTCCGGGAGGAGGTTCCATTTCTGCTTATATGGGTGCTTTAGGAGCTGCATTGGGTACTATGGTTGCCAATCTTTCATCTCATAAACCCGGTTGGGATGAGCGTTGGGAAGGGTTTTCCGATGTTGCCGTACGCGGTCAAAAAATAAAAGATGAACTACTTTGGTTAGTTGATGAAGATACCAATTCATTCAAAATGATTCTTGAAGCAATCGGACTTCCCAAGAAAACGGATGAAGAGAAAGCTGCTAGAAAAGCTGCCATCGAAGAAGCGACAAAATATGCTATGGAGATTCCATTCAGAACCTTAAAACGTTCTTACGACGTGTTTGAGATTTGCGAAGAGATGATTCAGAAAGGAAATCCCAACTCGATTACTGATGCTGCGGTAGGTGTACTTTGTGCTCGTGCTGCTGTTATTGGAGCCTATTTGAATGTTAAGATCAACGCTGCTGATATAGATGACAAAGCATTTGCTGATAAAATGATTAGAGAGGCAGAAGAATATGTTGAGAAAGCCAAAGCCAAGGAGGCAGAATTGATGGAGGTTGTAAGAAAAGTGATGGCTTAATTGACGAAAGCGATAAAATAAAAAGGGGGTAACAGATAGTCGCCCCCCTTTTTTTTTAATTTACTTATTATAAATACCAAAAACGGTCCTTCCATTCTCCCTTATAATCTGTTGTGCTTCCTGGTTCTGCATAATGCTGGTTCCATAGACATTGTGATCATAGACATAGGGATTTTGGAACCATTCGTTGATATCCATCACGAGTCTCAAGGTAGAGTTTTGATTTTTTTCAACTTCGAAATCAATAGGAAGTGTAACAATGAAATAGTTGTGGATATAGGCAAAAATAGAGTCAATAGCGATGACATTATTTCGGTATAACTGTCCAATTCCGGTATGGAAATTAAAGTTTTTTAGAGTTCCGGGTTCAATTTCCCATTTTCCATTAATCTGCATATAATGATATCCTCCTCCCAAATGTTCAGGCCAAAAAAAGTTGCATTCAGGTGGATTTGGGAAACTATTGGAAATATTATCCTCTTCATCCAAGCCAAATACAAATTGAACTGCCTGATAGCTTCCGGCAGGTATTTCCTTGAGTTCCCAAGTTGTAGTATTAGGATAATTCAGGTCAACATAGTGAATTCCACGATTTTGTTTAATGGGGACAAGTTTGTCCTCGTAGCTAATCAATCTCATTTTTGAAATAAAATATTTTACCTCATTCACTTGATATAAGTTTTCGGCTCTATTGTAATATGATAGCTGGTTTAACATTAAAGGCGTCGGTCCGGGGATACTACCTCCAACTACATGATCAAATTGAATGGTTACCGTACCTGTTTCTTCTTTGTCAGTACACGAAGTAAATAGAAAAATAGAAAAACAAAAGATTAATAATTGAGTTAATTTATTCATAATTAAGACATTTTAAAAGTCAATAACAGCTCTGAAAAGAGGGTCATTATTGGTTTTCATTTTATCTTCCACTGTAATCTTGCCATCATTGATTATACAAATTTTAGCATTAAAAGCATCTGCTTCTGTGGAGGTCCAATATTTTACATTTTCTCTGATCTCTCTTTTCCCGACAGCTTCTAAATCCTCCATGGCATCATTGATCATAGTTCTGTATTTTAAAATCAGTTTCATCTCTTCAAGTGAAGGAAGATACCATGATACTTTTTTAAAGTCAATAGGTTGGCTTGGGTATGCTACATTGAAGCATTGCCAGAAAACGGGATAGCCTAATCTCCAATCGTCAGGACCTGAGGCAGGTAAATTTTGTACTATTTGTTGATTATTTTTTCCAAATAGTTTGTCAGAACAGCCTAAATTGATTGTCGCTGTTGTGGACCACTGGAGTGAAGCTTCGTTTGAAACCGAAACAGCTTTACCATGGTCTCCATCAAAGGTAACGTAAAATACGACTGCATGCACATCACCAATTTTAATAAGATCACCCACTTTATATTTTGGGTTTTCAGGTTTATAATACTGAGGTTCTTCACCACATGATGTGAAAACCAGTACAAGAGCGATCAATGCTCCTAAAATTAAACTCATTCTTTTCATGTTGATTGAAATTTTAAGGTTTAGAATTTATTTTTTATTTTTTTGTAATTTTTCATACCCCACAACAAATTGAGATAACAGAGTGTTGCCCTCTTCTTCAAGGATCATTAAGTCAATGAAGTCATATTTATTTTTCTTAGCCAATTTGGGTGTTTTTATTTCGATTTTGTTTTTTCCGGGTTTCAGTGTTATTTTTTTGCTCACTTTTGTCTCAGGTTTAGACTTCAAATTACTGACTACAACAATATCAGTAGGTTTGTCAACTTCTATTAAGAGAGTAACTTGATTTTTAGATACAGCGTAAGTTTCGAGGTCAATATTAATTTTAGAAATATCTTTTTGAAGTAAAATATTGTATGCTTTGAGAAGGTCGGTAATTCCATATCCCAAGGAGCTGTCCGGTGCATGCACTTGATCCCCACTCAAACGAACAGCTTCCATGATTTCAAAAGCATTTTTTTCAGGGAAAGCTTGCCACAAACAGGCAACCATTCCTGCCATAATGGGAGAGGAAAAGGATGTCCCATTTGAACGGAGTGTTATTCCTCTTTGGTTAGCAACGTAAGTATTCCATCCTACAGCTACAGCATCCGGTTTAATTCTACCGTCTGAAGTTGGACCATACGAACTAAAAGGGGCTCTTTTCCCTTCAATATTGACACCCCCAACGGCCAAAATGTCTTCTGCTTCTGCGGGAGAAGTTAAATATTTCCACGGTTTGTTTCCATCATTCCCCATACTGTTACACAAAATTATTCCTTTAGAAGCTAAATAGGAAGCTGCAATAGAGGCCCTACTGTGTTTCCCATCCATCTCAGCATAAGTTCGAGTTTTGGTAGTGTCGTCAAATTTAGAATATCCCAATGAAGAGTTGATCACTTGAACCCCCAAGCTATCAGCCCATTCAGCACCTACTACCCAATTATCTTCTTCGATTTTATTTTCACTTCTTCCATCTTCTGTTTGTGCCAACCATACCGTTACTCCGGGTGCTGAGCCAACCAGTTCTCCGGGTAAATAGGAGGCGATAGTAGCCAGTACCATAGTTCCGTGTGATCCTGCACCAAAAGGGTTAGCTCCCAGTTGTGCGTAATGTCTTGCACCTCTCAGTCTGTTTTGTGATCTAAGCAGTTCAAAGTGACGAATGGTATCTGTATTTAGAAACCCCCCATCCAATAACATCATTTTGATACCCTCTCCTTTGAATCCCAAACGGTGAAGCCAATGGGTATTGTTAATTCTAATCTGTTCTGTTCCTTGCCCATAATCAAGGTCATCAGGAATATCAATTTGGGGAGCAACATTTTCTTCATTGTTAAAAAAGAAAGGATCGGTGATAATCTCCTCTTTCTCTTCCATTGGAATCGTTCTCTCACAATCAATTACAAAACTTAACTCTCGGATTAATTCTTCAATATTTTCAACTTCAGAGTAGATTGTAATTCCGTTTAACCATTTAGAGCGAGTCATCAAGAGCATATTGCTGTCCAGTTTAAGCACTTCCTCAATATAAGCCGGATTGACAGGCAGATCCTGCTCAGTGATTTGAATATTATACTTTGCTCTTCGATCCAGTGCTGCTTGCGACAAAAACCGGAGTGGCTGTTCAATGGTATAGGGAGTCCCTTTTTTATCCTTGAATTGAACCCAATATTTTGCAGGAGATTGTGCAAATAATGGTAGTAAAAAGAATATTGAGAGAAAAATAAAAGCTACTCTTTTCATAATCTTAACAAAGGTTAAATAATAGTTTACCAATCAATATGCAAAAATAATGATATTTTTCGAGAAAATGTAAAAAATCTTCGTATATTTGTAAATCTAAATCAATAAAACCAACCCTTTAATAATCAATAAAATATGATTCAACACAAGAGTGCTTTAGTAACAGGTCGTGCACATCCCGAGTTAGCGCAAAAAATTGCAGAACATTTAAACACCGAACTTTTAGATGTAGATATAGCTCAGTTTCAGGATGGAGAAATTCAAGCCTATTACAAAGAAACCATTAGAGGAAACTATGTTTTTATCATTCAACCTACCTCCGGTCCGGCTGAAAACATCATGGAGTTATTAATTCTTATCGATGCAGCCAAAAGAGCTTCTGCGTATAAAATAATTGCTGTTATGCCCTATTTTGGATATGCCCGACAGGATAGAAAAGATAGTCCCAGAACTTCCATTGGGGCTAAATTAATGGCTAATTTATTGAGTGCTGCAGGTGTGGATAGAATTATTACAATAGATCTGCATGCTGATCAAATTCAAGGGTTCTTTGAAATTCCGGTGGATCATATGTACGCTTCCAATGTCTTTTTCCCTTATATTCAAAGTTTGAATTTGGATAATCTTTGTATTGTATCACCCGACACAGGCGGGACTAAAAGAGCTTCTGTTTATGCCAAAGCCTTGGATTGTGACTTAGCTATTGGATTTAAGCAACGTGAGAAACAGAATGAGGTAGCCAGTTTGCAAATTATTGGTGACATCGCAGGGAAAAACTGTATTTTAGTGGATGATATTATTGATACCGGTGGAACCTTGTGCAAAGCTGCTGCCAGACTAAAAGAGTTGGGAGCCAAAAGTGTAATTGCTATGTGTGTACACGGACTACTCTCCGGTAATGGTCCTGAAAATGTAATGAATTCCGCAATTGACAAGTTGGTACTTACAGATACAATCCCCCTTAAGGCTGATATTGATAAAATAGAAGTGGTATCCATCTCTAAACTGTTGGCAGACGTCATCCAAAGCGTGGTAGATCAATCCTCAATTACATCGCACTTTCGTTTCAACTAACCGAAGGAAAAGGTAGAAGGTAGAAGGTAGAAGGTAGAAGGTGATCCTTACCTTACTTAAAAATAGATATGTAACTTTCATATGACTAATTGACAATAAAATAACTCAGATCTTCCACAAGTAGAAGAGAAACCATAATAACTAACAATTCTAATTTAAACTATATGAGTAAAGAGTTACAAGACAGGACAAAGTGTTTTTCACTTTCAATTATTGATTTGGTTGAACAAATAGATTATTCTATTTCCAAAAGAGTAGTAATGCAACAATTGGTTCGCTCGGCTACATCTGTGGGAGCTAATTACAGAGCAGTGTGCAGAGCTAGAAGCAGTAAAGAGTTTATAGCAAAACTGAATATTGTATTAGAAGAAATTGATGAATGTTGTTTTTGGTTAGAAATTATCCAATCGAAAAAATGGTATGATGTGGAGGAATTGCTGGATGAAGCTAATCAACTAACTGCAATGTTTGTCAGTGCATTAAAAACAATAAAAAGAAAATTAAACTACGAATCTCAAAATCAGCACCTCGAACCCCAAGACCCAAAATCTTAATTTTGCCGCTTGGTTCTTAAACCTTCTACCTTCTACCTTCTTACTTCTTACTTGATAAGTGAAAGTCCGTCTTTTGCTGATTTATCACTAGGAGAGATGATTAAGACGGTGTTAAAGAGGGTTTTAGCTTCATTTTTCTTACCTAAGAAATACTTGGTCCAGCCGGCCATGAGGTTGGAATAGTAGTCGAAAGGATATAAACTAACTACCACATCAAAGTGCTTTTCGGCTAAAGCAAAGTTTTTTCGATAGTAATAGATATTGCCTAATGCGTAGTTCACTTTGGTGTTTGTCGGGTCGATGGCAAGGATTTTCTTATAGGTACTCTCGAGTTGATCGTTTTTTTTCTGTGCTTCGAGCGGGTTACACAAGCCAAGCAATGCCTCAACAGCTTTTGGACGTAACTTGATGGCTTGTTGATAGTAACGGATACTTGCATCGTAGTTTTTTTCTAAATAGTAGAGCCAACCCAATCTGAGGGATTTGTGATAATCAAATCCATTTAATCCGACAAGTTCATTGATAGCACCTTTGTAATCACCGGCTGCTTCTTTGGCGTAGCTGTTTTCAAAAAGTTTGGAAGGTGTAACCTGTGCTGAAGCTGAAAATCCAAACAGGATTAACAAGATAAGTATTGCACTATTTTTCTTTAAAAATTCCATTTTAATCCAAGATTAATTAATTGATTATTATATTTATACATTAACAATTCTGTGTAATAATTGGTCAATGCCCAACCTTCTCGTTGAGTCCACGAGTATGTGGCGGAAAGAGTCAATTTTTTGAAATAATAAGACAAACTCACGTTTGTAATTAACTTGATTGGGTCATAGGTGTCATACACAACAAAAGAATGTTCTGCCATGTGATTTAGATGATTACCCACACTGACCATCCCATCTAACCACATATTCCCAAATAATTTTACACCGATTTTTTGAGTAAAAACGGTCTGTGTTCCTCTCTTTTCATGATTGTCAAAAATTAAGGTTCCGGAACTGGTTCCGTAGAAGTTAAGGTTTCCCAAGGGGTAATAAGTAAGTTGAACTGTGGAATGAAACTGATTTGAGGAGGCGAAGTCTGAATAACCGAATGAGATTTCAGGCATGAAGTAGGTAAATCTCTTATTCACAAAAACTAACGTAGAAATGTTATAATCTGTTGTTTGAGAGGATCTAATTCTCCCACCTGCTCCATTTCCTGAAACTGAATCGGGAACTGCTGACTTATTGTTCTTCTCGATAGCATAAAATCCGGCAGTAAATCCGATTGTAAAGTTGTGTTTTAATCCTATTACTGAACCGAGGTTGAATTGATTTTGAGACAGTAAATCAGTTCGTCTTATGCTGTCTCGGGCAAAGCTTTCAAATTTTGTCGTAAACAAGTTATAGCTAGTAGTTAGTTTTACTCGTTCGGAGAGATTAAATCCGATAGTTATTCCCCCCAGTATCATATCCTGATACTGATTGATGGTATCAAGATTAGCGATACTATCGCGTAGTTTTGCGTTATTATCGCTGAAAGTATATCCACCTGAAAGATGGATAAAATCAACCAACGGGGAGCTATAACCCAGATATTTCTGGCTGCTTTTGGGCAATGTTTTTCCAAGTATATCAGCTTTCATATTTTGTCCGCTTAGCTGATATGCCATGTATAAACTTCCTTTTAAATAAAGGTCATCGGGCATATCAACCATCGCTTTTTCGTAATATTTTGCAGCTTTGGCATAGTTTTTTAACTCGTAATAAGCAATTGCTTTGCGATAATTTAAATAGGGAAAAGTGATTCCCGATTTTTCTGCTTTATTTGCTGTTTTAATCAGTGCTTTGTAATCTTGATTTTGGTACTGAGCAAAAGTGAGGCTGTCATAATAAGCTATTTCCTTACTTTTATTTGACTCACTAGTCCTGTTGGGATCTTGTTGTCCTTTGACTGTTCCCAAAATAAAAAGTGCTACAAGAGTTAATATTATTCGATACATAAGTTAAGATTCTGTGATTTAATTTCGATTTTTGATTGTGCTATAGTTATGCTATATTCTGTATCCGGCTGTTTTTTCCAAAAAGATTTGACCTCAACCTGATTGAGATACTCAGCATATTCGGGATAAAATGGATTGTCCATCCGGTGCAATTTAGATGAAAAATTAACCTGACTGAGCAGTACAATCGGAGCAAGAAAATCTTGTAGCCACTTGATGGAGAGTGGTAACTCTTTTGATAGTGGAATGATATCTTTCACTTCAATGGTTTGCTCTCCGGCCAATAAAAGTCTGAAGCAACTACGGTAGAAGGTATAGAGTGCAGAGTTTTTCTTTCCCTCAAAATCGGTAAAGTAAAACATAGTACCATCATTCACAAAGTAAGCGGTTGAGTTTGACTTTTCGCAGTGAATATACGTATTGTTGTAAGCATTGGTTGCTACCTTCCAGGTTAATATTTCACCGTTATGGTTGACATTCAATTCTCTGCCGGGTTTAAAATTAAATGCATTGTATACTAAATCCAAACTGTTTACATTGTATACAATGGCATTTTCGGGAGGAATCTCACCAATTCTTAAGATGGGTTTTCCATCCGTTTTTTCAAAATAGTAGCCGAAAGGGTAGGGGTGGGTTTTTGCTCCAATCTCAGGCGTTAGCTGAACCTGGAAGTGGAGGTGTGGCTCGGGCGAGCGTCCGGAGTTACCGCAAGAGGCAAGTATCGTACCTTTTGTTACATAATCCCCGACTTGAACTTTAAAACTGTCTTGCTTTAAGTGGCTGAATTGCGTAAAAAGTCCATTCAAGTGGTTGAGAATGATGGTGTTGCCCCAATTTTTATTGGTATTGACATCACCGATTTCATTATCTTTTGTAATATTGCTAATTTGGTATACATACCCATCAGCCGGAGCTAAGACAGGCTTGTTGTAACAGTAATAATCCTCTTTTTTTGATCCGGGTAATGCGTAGGTTCTATTCTCATCCGTAATAACAAAATCCAGTGCACTTCCCCATTCACCTAAATGGGTGATTTCTCCATTATATCCCTGACTGACAGTCCATTCACCCATAAATGGGAGTTTCATTTTAAAGGGTAAATCATTTTCGAAACGTTGTGCGTAGTTTCTACTTTTGTACACCGTCTTTTCAGGATCGTAATACTGTATGTATGGAAAAACAAAAAATTTATTGAATGTACGATGGATCAATACGTAGATTACGACTATGGACAATATACTGAATGACAGAGTGTATGACGATAAACCGGTTCCGGCAATCAGTTTTTCAATACCGGCATACAGAAGGAAAAGTATGGGTGTAAATACTGCCACAAGCAGATAGCTGTGGATATTGGGGATAATGAAGAAACAACCCATTGCGATTCCCCAGAATATAAAGTTTGTTCCCGCCAGGTTTGCAGTCAATAACTGCAAATCAAACCCTACGATTTTACCGATTACAAAAGCACAGAAAAATCCGAGAAATGCAACCGTCGATTTAATACGGGAATGGATGAGCAATGCAACGGTAATCACAACTCCCACTAAAATACTATCTGTAAAAAAGAGGGATGCCAGCGTTTTAAAATAGAGGTGAATGAGTTGAGGAAACTGAACATGATCCAACGAATGTACTAAGTCATACCACGGAACACTCATTTGCTTGGCTAACAGCAATGTAAACCGGTCAAATTGAGTAATCAGTTCAATATTGGCAAAGTTTCGGAATGCAAAGTCGATAATAAAACTGGTAATCACAAAAGGTAAAGTGAGTACCGGTAAGTTTTTCTTTGAAAGTACCGTTTCGAGCCAAATGGTAAGTAAAAATGAGAGTATGATGGCGAAGATGAAAAAGAGTAAAAATGAATGGTTGAAATAAAACTTATTCATCAAGCTCATACCCATGAAAACAGCATTAAATCCGTAGATACCGGTAGCAATCTTATCTCTGGAAAAACCCAGTAAGTGAGAGAGTAAATTGGTAATGATGACCGCTACCAATCCTCCTAACCCGATTCGGAGATCCAGCATGCTTAAAATGAGTACGAGGACAGCAAGCCAGCTCTGCATGGAGAAGAAGATCTGGCCATAGCTGTTGAGGGTTGCTTTCAGATGTAGGGTCATGAAAGACTTGAGGGTAGTTTTATCTTGCATTATCTGATAATATCACAAATTATTTTAGGTGCTCCGGTACTATTTCACGCTCTACAATGGTGTCAACCGTTTCTTGTTTGCGGATCAGGTGCACTTCTCCTTTTGTATCGATCATTACTACATTGGGTCTCATCGTAATAAACTGCATCCATTGAGTCATGTTGTATGCTCCCACTTCGTGAACAACGACACGATCATCTTTTTTCAAGATGGGCATAATCACACTTTCGCGGATAGCATCAATATTCATGCACAACGGACCGTAAAGTGTAGTTTCTTCAACATGTTGAGTGAAATCCTGAGCAGGTGAAACGCGGTGATTGTACCAAAATGAGGTAAACATAATATTGATACCGATATCCAGTACAGTAGCTCTGCGACCATCGGCTAGACGTTTTGTTGCTAACACTGTTCCAAGCAAATAACCCGCTTCGTCAATCAATGCACGACCTGTTTCTAAAATCAACAAAGGTAGTTCATCGGGGCGGAAACCGAATTGTAGAATAGTAGTGGTAATTGCTTCAGCGTAATCATCAAAAGTGGGAATAATGTCGCTTCCTTGCAAATAGGAACCTTTGAGCGTATTGGCTGAGCAAAAGCCACCACCCATATCCAAATATTTTACATGTTTTCCGGTTGTATTGGCGTATGCAAAAGCCAATTCACACATTTTGCGTGCAGCCACTGCATAAGCGTTGGCGGTTAACATATAGGTTCCGATATGGCAATGAAGCCCCTCTAATTGTAGTTTCTCTTGTGCAATGATTTTTACAATCGCATTCCAGGCTTGTCCATTTTCGTAGTTAAATCCAAATCTGTCCCATTGTGGATAAACACCGGTATCCATGTTAACGCGAATGGCAACACGGGCTTTCAGATCTTCTCTCTCTTCCAAAATCTCAATCAGCATAAACAGTTCATCGAAATGGTCGATATGAATGAGCGAGCGGTTTTCAAGTGCCATAATCAGATCTTCTCTGGATTTATCCGGTCCGTTGAAAATAATAAGGTTACCGGGAACACCATTGCGAAGCGCTTTTTGGTATTCAAATCCGGAAACTACTTCTGCCCAGCTGCCCTCTTGATGGAAAACCTGACAAACTGCATCTAAGTAGTTTGTTTTGTAACTCCACGCAAATTGCACTTTGGGATAGCGCATTCTAAACGCTTTGAGGGCTTTTTGATAAGTTTGACGAATGGTTCTTTCACTGATCACAAAGAGTGGTGAGCCATATTGGTCCATTAAGTCGGCAATAGCCACATTATCAATGAATTTTACAGGTGTATATTCTGTACGACTGCCGAATTTATTCATCATTCCGGCATTCAATTTTTGTATTGTTGGACTTTCGTAATTGGGTTTCATATTAAATTTAGAATTTAGATTTTAGAAATTAGAATTAAATTTGAACATAGATTTTTATTTTTCTCCGGTGGTGGAGATTTTTTCGAATTCTGAGATATCCACGATGAGATCGTAAGAGTAGCGGATAAACATTTTCCCGCTTTGATACTCTGTAAAAGGTTGAACATCTTCACCGAGTGCCATTTTGACAAGCGCTTCCGGGTGATTTTGCCCGCAGCCATTGGCAAGGTATACCCAGGCAGGGAAACGGGGGTTCATTTCAAGCAGATAATAATCATCATTTTTGGTTTTGATAAACTCCAATTCGCAACCGCCACGCCATTTGCTGTTTTCGATTACTCTTTTGGAAATTTCCAATAGTTCATCATCCTCCAGTGAAATACCTGACCATGCTTTACCTTTATCAGTAATGTATAACTTTCGCATTGCGACAGCACCGATACAAGTACCTTTTCCGTCACCAATAGCGGTTACGTTCACTTCCGTGCCGGTTACAAACTCTTGAACAATAACTGGATATCCCCATTTTGCTACTACTTTATAAAAA
>JAKPTX010000159.1 GCA_029570835.1 Bacteroidota bacterium | reverse complement strand
AATATTTCTCGAAAAGATATAGAGTCCTTCCACGTACTTAACAAAATCTTTGACTCTTTTGCAATGCCAGTTTTCTTACCGATTGAAAAATTGTTTTTGAATACTTCAAGCAGGAAATCATATATTCTTGGTGATTCATTAAAGTAACCATACTTTCTCACAATCTCTTTCCAGTAAAAACTCTTCAAGTTATAACGTTCCAGTTCCCTGTCAAACTTACTATTATCATCAATAGAGGCTGTTGCGTGAACCTGAAGAAAGGAAGCAAGGTTTTCATCGATAGTGTTGAATAATACCGCCAGCATCTTATATCGCAAGGTATGTTGGTCTTCTTCCTTAACAATCAATTCTTTTATTCTTGATCTTCGTTCTTTATTTTTAAAAAAATCTATGTGTTCAGCAATAAGGCTGGTGAATTCATAATTCAGTCCTAATTCCTGTGCAAACATGGCTTCCTGTCTGGCTTGAAACACATAATAGGCAAGTTCCATGTCCAAGAGCCAGTTTTCAGCATTATTCGGTCTGTTGTAAGGCAGATATAGTAAAAACTGATTGTTTGGTTGTGCTCGACTGATAAGATATTTGATGTAGAATTGGTTATTATTGACAACAACCTTTTCAACACCATCCAAAACCAATTCATCAAACTCTTGCTTCAATTCTTCGTTCTCATCGTACCAGAAGATGATGCGATGCTTATTGAATAGTTTCGATAATGCTTCTTCTATCTTATTCATCTTTTATTCCCCTTTATGATGCCAATCGGTTTCGTTCAATGTTTGTAGGAAGATTTGTAACTCATTTAATAGGCTGAGTTTTTCAGCAGTATCCAAATGATATTTAAACCTTCCTAACTTTTCTTCATCAGTTGTCTCCCACCACGCAGCCAAAATCAAGGGTGCTGAAATCTTTTCATCTGTTTTTGATTGAATGATTTTCCATAGTTCATTCCACTGCTGTGGTTTTGGACAAATGCGGTTATTTATCAATTGTTCATCCATCTCTAACGGATTTGTGATGTATCAATCCAATCAAACTGCTTCACCTTTTTCTTGGTTGCAGGGTCATTCAAACCATTAACTTCTTTTACTGCTTTCCCAAACTTGTTATAATTAACCAGCACACCATCATCCAAGTCAATTTCAATGCGTTCTGTTGCCAGTGGGTAGAGAATATCCCTTTCATATTCATGTAACTCGACCAACATCCTTTGGATGTTATCACTTTCTTTAATGGCTTTGGTTTTGTCAGATGCAGAACCAGTGACCTGAACATTTTGAAGATGCTCTTTACGAGTATTTAATTTGCCAATAAACTCTTTCAGATATTTATTCAAAATGTTACCAACTGTATCTGGTGTATATCGGTGAATATAAATTAAGACATTGAATGAACCCTTGGGTGAAGAAAACATCCAGTAAATTGGGCGTTTTTTGTAGCGTTTAATGTGGTCTGGATAAAAATCCTTGATAAAATATTTTCGAATGTCTTTACCAATCTGCTCTTCGATAAATGCAAGATTTTTATTGAAGTTCTTTTCACCAAATGTGACTTTAAGGAAATGATAAAATTTGCTTACAATATCATCCTCAAACCATTCATCTTCCAGAACAGGGATAATATTATCACTATCTGGCAGGTAGGCGCATTCATGTGCAGTCTTTTCAATCTTGTGCAAGTATTCTTCCAGCGTTTCTCCTTGATTTGCGAGTATCAGACCTTCTTTATACAAACTGTAACGACCAAACATGCACGCAATTGCATAACTCAATAAATGCGAGATAGTTTCAGAACAAATGAAAGGAAGGTTAATTTCTTGATTGTGCTCTATACAAAAAGTTTCTGAATTGAATGATAATGTTTTATTCAGTCTTTCTAATTTCCTTCTATCCAATTCATCTTGAAGTAATGTAATTTCCCGCAATGGAACTGATGGAGATACTTCTTTCGACAAATCGTATATACCAATAAATTGCTTATTAAGAATGGTCTCAATATTATGAAGTCTAATAAATTTAATCGTCCAATATTGTATAAATGATTGATATGCTTCCTCAATTGTATCTGATTGTTCTTGCTTTAAATTAAGTAGATTATTGCATTTAAAGTCTATAGATGTCTCATATGAGTCAAAGTCCATTTTAGCAATAATAATGCATTCTTTTACTAATTTTTCGATTGACGTTACGCTATCAAGCAGGACTGGGAGTTTTGAAATATGTCCCGGTTTAATATCAATTGCTGGAGAAAATACTTCTAAGTAGGCTGTTGCAATCTTTGAATTCAATAATCCAAGAAAATAATCAAGATTTGTTTTTGGGAAGTACTTTGGTCCTCTTGAGTCAAAAAAGTCATTGTTTGAATATCTTGCTGAAATGGTTGACCCTGAAAATGCTGTCCATGTTATTCCTTCTTTCAATGCATATTCCCCATTGTAATTATGAGACCTTATTCGCCCAGTCTTTAGGTCAATGTTGTTTTTAATTAGTACTCCATCATCTTCCCAATTAATAACAATTTCATTATTGCCATACCATTTTCGATATAATCCCCCTTTCTGATATGTAAACCATTTTGGATTCGATTTACTTGATGAGTTTAATTTGTCAAAATTGACTTCCCAAAAGAATCTCAAATATGCATCATTATTTGCAGTAGTTAAGCCCTCACGAGTTGACCCGTAATTTTCAAAATTTGGTTTGTTTATTAGATATTCGAGTTGTGTTTTAGATAACCAGTAACCCATTATATTCTCAGGGATACCTTGGAAGTCTGAGAATGTTCTCTTGTTATAATTATTGCTCTTAATATATTCAACTAAACAATCTCTTTTTGATATGGAATCATCTGACTCTATCAACCTGAAATAATAACCTACATTTTCAGGAGAATTAATGAATGTAAATGCAACATTTTGTACAACTTCACCAGATATCTCAGGAAAAACATTTGCTCCGAGTTGTAACAAGGTATCAACTGATACAGGTGAGTTAATTATTTTTTCACGGAATTTTTTATGTGCACCCAAAAACATCCAACTTTGTTGATTTATCATCCCTAAGAATCCTGTTGGAGAAAGCATATTTAATGCACGTTCCATAAAACAAGACATTAAATCTGTTTTGCTTGTGGGATAATTGCTTTTTACAAATTCAGAGAGTTCATTATTCATATTTCCAAATCCCATATATGGAGGATTCGTAACCACGCAATGAAATCTCAGCGCAAGTAGTTCCAACTGATTTAATGAGATTATTATCTCTTCAATTTTATTGTGCTGAAACACATCTGAACTTTTGATATTACTTGTAAGTATTTTGGTAATACGCTCTATTTCACTTAACCCAGAATGTGGTATTATTATTGAGCCAAAATTAGTGGCGTGATGAAGAAGACTCAAATCATGAAGCAACTCATTGGAGTAATTTATATTCCAAACATTGAATACTTCTTTTGTTTCTTGTGAAGATAATTGCGAATCTTTGAAATATAGAATATTCGGTTTTAAAATACTTCGAAATGCTCTACGGTTATGTTCACGTGCTTTTATTAATAATGCCAATCCAGATAACTGTGCAGCACGTTCATCAATTTCAAACCCATACAGATTGTTTTCAATTATGAGTTTGGGTATTTCATTGGTGTTATAACCTTCTTCTTCATATATCTTGGTGAACAAATCAAATGCATAAATTAGAATATGTCCGCTACCGCTGGCGGGGTCTAAGAACTTTATTTCTTCGGGTGAATTGATTTTAAGGAAGTCTTCTAATTCAAGTGCTGCGGATTCTATGAAGTAAGGCATATGCTCTCGCAAACGTGATTTAGGACGATTTTGCAGCCAGAGTTTTCCTAATGTGTTCTGAACCATATATTCCACAATCCATCGTGGAGTGAAAAGTTGAGTTGCGGCAGGAATGTCTTCCTTTTTTACCTTTGATTTGGATGCGAATACTTCGTCTTTCTTCTCCGAAATATAGAACTGGTACAACCATCCGATGATTTCCACATTTTTACAATCCTCTATCAGTATTCCATCTCGCACACCTTTAATTATTGAGAAATCACTGGTCAGGTCATCGGGTAACAATAGTTCGGTATAGTCGTTGATTTTTTCGAAAAGGAAAGGGAAAGTGGTGTGCAGGTGGTTGCACGCTGAAATCAATAATTCCCTGAATGCTTCATTCTGTGGATTGCTGCTTGGTATTTTGTTATCCAGTAAATCATATATTTTTTGTCGATTTACCTTCAATTCTTCAGGAATATTGCCACGCTTTGCTTCATCAAGAAGTTCAGGAATTGTATATCCGTCTTTAGGAGTTATGATGCGAATCCCCATTGGTTGATAATCATTTACATCCATGAAACGAAGTGCCATTAGACGGTTAAACCATGTGTAGGCAACCTTTTCAATTAATTGCTCTTTGGTTGTTCTACCGAGTTCCTGTCTCAGTTGCTTTAACTGCTCTGCTTTTTCCCTTAATTCAGCCGAATCAGTGGTTAAAACAAAATTGAGTTTTGCACCTACCTGTTCGAGCAACTTTCTTCTGGCTTCCTGAGCAAATCTTTTAAGTTGACTGGTATTCATAGTTTATAGGGATATCCTTTTGTTATCGTTAATTAATTCGTTGAGTTTGGTTTTCAGTGCTTCCACATATTTTTCCACGTCCTCTTTCGTCTTTAGTTCGGTTTTCGGGAAATCCACCTTCACGTTGTTGATTCTCTGGTAGTGCACAACAGGCGTGTCATCCTTTTCTGGTGGCATAGCAAGTTTTGCCATTTCATTCAATTGCTTTTCCAGCAACTCTCCTTTAACAGAAGCACGTGTACCCCTTAAATTGGCAATAAAACGCTGCTCCTTAACTTTCTTTGATTCTTCTTCGAAAGGTTTCAGTACCTGTTTGCGCTTCAAGTCATCCAAGGCTTTGAAATCATCGTGCGATTGAATTCGGTTAATGGCATTGTTAATCTCGGCTTCAGTAAGTTTCCTTTCTTCATCTATTTGTGCAAGAACCTTTTTGGTCAATGCATCTTTTGCTGTTTTTGCATCCCTGATGATATTCCCATAATAAGGAGTTTCATGGTCATTTACCTCACGAAGCACATCCAGTTCTTCACATTCGATATATTCGAGGTTGGATTGGTTACCTGAAAAGAATCCACGGATTCCGTCATAAATCTTTTTTTGCTCTCCGTTCCAGAACCGCTTGATTGGGTCAATCGTTTTTTCTTTATGGTCAAGCAAAACGTCCTCAAAATCATCAACATTAGTCAGGTAGTATGTATATTCCTTTTTCGAAAGTTTTCCCACAAAATCTTCCACAGGCTCAAGTACTTTCAGAAATGGATAGTTTTCCTTACCCATCAGCATCTGGTTTAACCACCCCAATTCCTGAGTGAGTTTGTTTTTAAATGCCATTGCCACTTCTTTGGCTTCTTTTGCTGGACAAGGTTCATCAAAATAATCGCTGTAAACCGTCATTAGTTGTTTTATTAACCTTGGATCGTAATCAATCTGTGGTTCAAGCAAGGTGTTACTGTAAAGTCTGTTGTTTGTGAAAGCATTAAGCGCACCATCATCATCTAAAAGATTTGAATCCTGAGACAGTTCAACTTTCCCACGCTTATATAATTTGGCAACAATGCTGAATACAGCATTTTGATACCAGCCATATGGTCTTTTGGCAAATTGATCACGAATATCAGTCAGGGATGTCCTTTCAGACATCTTTTTTCTCCGGTGTATAAGGTTCAATACCTCACTCTCGGCTTCTGACATAGTCGAGTCATCAGTACCGAAAAGATCGTCTTGGTTATTCCTGATAATTGCTTTTATGGTCTCTTCCGAGAACTGAGTACTGCCAAGCATCTTCAGGTTCGGATATGCCAGTTTAATTAAGTTCTGGAATGCATTGACAACTTTTGTCTTTCCATCGGATGTGGCATTCACATCCTGTTTCATTCCGTTCATATAAACGGCTGACTCACCTAATAATCTCCGGAGCAGAGTCACAAGAGTTATTCTTCTTTGTGAGTTCTGCTGCGCTTTCTCATAAAGGATACGCTTAACATTATCCTTATTAGTAGTGGATTGATTCTGTCGGATGTATTTTTCAGTTTTTATGTACATCCTCACATCCGTGAGCATATGTTCATCATTAGGAAGAACCATCATCAACAGGGTATTGTAACCCATCGTCTGAGATTTGAAGAAGTCTTCCCTATCGTGGTCTTGAAAATTTGGTGTAATAACTTCAACCGTAAGTTCCTTCTCCTTACCCAGTATTACACCATCGATTTTGCTTGTGAAGTCATATTCCTGTTTGTTCTCTATATATCGTATCCTGCTCTCTCCAATTATCGTGTCAAATATGATTTGCTTGAATAAGTCGGTTACCTGACCATCGTCAATATCTGTTGACTTAATTTCCTCTTCAATGTCTTTTTCGTCATCTGTCAAATATTCATATAGGTCACCGTTTCTTTGGATGTAGGTTTGATTCTCAAGGAGAGCCAGTGCCTCATTGACTTGCTTATCATGTTCTTTTAAATCAACCTGAATGCTGTCGATCATAAGGGTTGAAATATTCCGGGCAGTGGTTTTGAAATTGGTGTAATATTTCACCATGAATAGTGCCTTCAATACTTTTACTGCAAATGGATCACCAACCTGCCTTTCAGCAAGAATAATTGCGCTTTGTAGTTCTCCACGTATGGTGGAACGTATGCCTTCAAACAACAAATCAAAACTGACAAAAGCATTCTGGTCTTTGGTCTCAATATGTTGAATTACGTGCTGGAACACCCCAAGCATCGATCTTTCTCCAACGGAAGCGTGCTTCCCCTGAAATGCGTTATGGGTTGATAACGCTTTAATACACTGTTGAAATAGATCAAACTGATAAGAAACAAATGGATATTTACTTATAAAATCCTTTTCGTCCTGATAACCCCTGAACTGAACACCAACTTCAGAGAATGATAACAGCGTCTCCATCTTGGATTGGTCGTTTTTCCATACTGTCTTCAATAAGTCTTGCGCAGGATCAGTCTTGCTAAGAAGTCTTTTCTCTATCACTTCATCAACATTGGCTGATGTCAATGGTATTTTCAATTTGAACCGTGCCTGAATCTTTGAAAAGTCATTTTGTTGGTTCTTATTCATTTCCCCAACTACACTTACCATGTCTTCTTGTGAAGTGACCAGTATCCAAGAATTTCCCTTGGTTCTTGTGGCAAGTGTTTCGGCAATCGTCTGAAGATTTAGCATCAACTTAGTGTTCTCTGAAATGAATTGACCAACCTCATCCACGAAAAAATTCAGCCTAAATCCCTTTGGCTTGGTCTTAATATATTCGTTAACCTTTGTGCAAAAATCATCAACAGAGATATTCGAATCGGCTCTCATTGTGTCAATGATATTAGAGTATTCTTCAGGCTCATCACCCATCAGTTTTGAAAGAACCTGACCAATTCCTTCTTTAACCTTGGGGGAGAAATATTTTCTCCGTGCATTCGACCAGAACTCGCCAGTTAATTTTTCGAATTCTTCCTGAAATTCCTTGTAATTACCTTCATTATCAATCCATCGTTCAAATTCTGCGACATGGCGTTGTGCACCGAAATATCCAAGGTGGTCATAGAAGACCTTATAGAAGACATTCAATAAGGCATCCTCTTCCTGCTTGCTGGTTATTTGTGCTTGCTGGTCGATATTGAACAGGATAGATTCTGATGGGATACGTGTGGCACTCAGGATATCTGCTTTTAGGATGGAATCGTTCTCAATCTTTTCAGCGAATAGTTCCCCAAGTTTATAACCATTGAATTCTTTATTCTCCAACACATAGGAAAGCATTTTCAGCAGATGTGATTTACCAGAGCCGAAGAATCCGCTAATCCAGACTCCATTTGCGTCTCGGTAATCGTTATAAGCAGAAAAGAAGTCCCTTATTTTCTTTGTTACCTCATTGGTGACAACATATTCCACAACTTCATCAAGAATGTGTTCTTGGTCATCTGCTTTAATAACCGTCTCAATGGTACGGTTAACATCTTTTGCAAAAAAATCCCTGATTATCATTTCTTTAATTTATAGTTAGCGATGTTGAATGCACGGTAATAGTTATCGTCTTTCATCAGACCGAAAAGTTCCAGTGAATACCCGTTGTAATCACCAGCAAAAAATGCAACAGTCGGTGCTTTCTTGGCAACGTTTTGAAGGTTGTTCAATACATTATGACTCCTTATGAACGGGAACACCAGACCAATGCCAGTTAGAAAATAAACACTGGCATTATGACTTTCAATTTTCATTTTGATTTTAGGTATGAGTACCTGATTAATATCTAATATTGATTGAAGTGCTTCTTTGAACTCCTTCTTATCCATAGTCTTTTCAAGTTCGAATATCTCACCCTCACCAAGTTCCTTGTCCAACAACTCCATAGCAATCTCATAGAGGTTCAGTTCCAGTACAGTAATGCCGTTGGTTTCAAGTTTATTGCTCAGACTGCGGATTGCTTTATCAACTTCAACTTGTTGCTTGGGATCGAATGCTGCAATAAAGAATGGTATCTCACCACCCAATGATTCCATTCGCAGAAACTCTGGATTGCTTATGACCTGATATAGGTGCTCGAATTTCTTTGCAATATCTTCCATTTCAGTGCCTTAATTGTTTTATGTCTTTGTCTGACATCATGAATATTTTCAGCCATGCTGGATCGTCTCTAACAGTTGCATTGATTACATCCTGTTGAAGAATCTGTGGCTGTATTTGCTTGTCAACAGGATTATTTATTATTCCAGCCTGTTCAAGAATCCGATACATTACCTGTTTTGCTTTCTTGAGTGTTGATTCCGAAAACTCTTCGAGTTCCGGATGAAGGGATAGTTTGCTATTTATGAATGATTTATAATCGGATTCGTTTAATTGATAATCAAATACCAAAACCTTATCACGAATAACATCTACAGCAAAGTCTTGGATGAAAGTGTATCTCTTACAGACAGAAAGAAATGCAATCTGCTTTTGAGAAATTAAGTCACCCCGGATTAGGATTGCCGTTTGGTCAGTTGTCAATGTTTCCAGTCGTTTTCGAACTTCCCGGAATTCCCTGTCTGAGGTTCTTGTCTTGACGGAACTGAAAACAACACCACTTTCTTTCACCATTGCCAGATCACCACCAGCATTATCTAATGCAGCCGTTGCGACCTTTACCATTTCATTTAACCGTAATGATGCAGCAGTAAAGGATAATATGTATTTTGAAGGACGACTCATTTAAAGGTTAACCATAGTTTTAATTGGAACATCCAGTAGACGGCTTAACTTCTCAAGATGTGCTTTCTTGGGTACACTCTTACCTGAGCACCATTTTGAGACCGTTACTTCGGATACGCCCAGTTTGTTGGCTACCCAAACTTGCTTAATGCCTTTGGTCTTCAGTAGTTCTTTAAGAAGCATTGATTTAAGAAAAGTTAAATTATTGGATTAACGAATGTACATAAATTATTACGAGATTACATCACAGGTTACTTGAAAAATATTGATGACCTGATGCAGAGGAATTATGAGTTAGTGATTAAGGTCGCTGACAAAACTGAAAATACCTTTATAATTCCCAGCACTAACCTTAAAAAGCCAAAGCAGGGGAGTTTATTCGACTGAAGCCGAAATAATCCGGGTTAAAATACCTGCCAACTAATACAAATTAAAACCCCACCCAATCGTGCATAATCCTTATTTGATTCAAACTAATGAATTTCTCCGGTTTCGTCATTAAGTGAGGCATAATTCTTCTTCCTCACAACACAGTCAACATTATAAAATGTCCTGCCTTCATTTAACATTAACTCGAATAGTTCATCCGAGTACTTCTGATCAATGAGGAAACTGTCAAATACTGTATATATCACCGCATCAGGGTGAAGGTTGATGAACTTCTGATAAATAATTCCATTCACCAGTTTGCTCTCCAGAAGCATGACAAAATTGAAAAAGTCCTCATAAACAGGAGATTTCTTGCTATCAATAAATTCAGTTATCCGGGGGAATACCTTACAAATCTGTTTTCTGTACTTGTTCTTTGAACCCGGTGAGGCGTTGAACCAATGCTTTATCACAATCTCTTTAATCTGATCACGGCTAAGTTCAAGATCATTGAAAACAATATCCTTTATTGCAGTATAAAAATCTCCTGTCTCAAGCAACCGTTTATATAAATTCACTTCTGTCTCGAATAATATTTTATCCGCAACAGAAGAATGTTCTGGCATATCGCTGGATATAATTTTATAAATGACATATGCGGTTGAACTACCAAAATCCAACTCTGCCAGTCCTTTATTATCGCCATCCAGAATGAATTGCCGTAATTCCTTTGGCATTCCATTCACTGTCGTAAAAAACCGTTCACAGGCATCGGAGTAGGTATAATAAAACCTCCTGTTAACGATGTTGTACATAAAAATCCTACAGGTATTCAATCTGCCAATCTCAATCGTTTTATCAGCATATGACCGGGTTAAATATTCCTCTGCTCCTACAGCATTGAATTTTATGTTTTGCACGGCAAGGTATTGGTGATAAATCGCTGGTATCTGCTTAAAAGATGAAATGCTTGCTGTATCCCTACTATCATTGCTCTTTATGCCAATTTTAACATTCAGTTTCTCTGCAGTAGTTTTCTTCAGAGTAATTTCATGTTGGATAACAACAGCATTTAAGTATTCCTCAGTCAGCCTGAAATACTGTCCTTCTACCACGTATCCATGCTTTGTTGATTCCCTGCTGGTTTTTTTTTCAATTACTTTCAGTGTAATTAGTTTATAGACAATTAAATTGAAGTAATTCTTTGACTTCACAGGCTCGATGTCTCGTGCAAAAACCCTAACGAATGATTTATCATACCTTAACCTTAGGGTATCATAACTTATATGCTGACGTTGGAGAAGGACATGGATAAAATAGTACATGGCTGGTATGTACTTGCTTAACTTTTCACCATTTATCACATCCCAATAACTTGAGCCATCATTTCTTCTGACAGAAACGAAATACTTGGATTCAGGCTTTATCAATTCCTCAAGATTTAAGTTTCCCGGTTTACTCAAATTAACCTTTACAGTATCATCTTTCACCTTTGTCATATCAGAAAAATTAGTTAAGATGAGAAAGTGAGGACAGGGGGGGATATTCCCTTCCCTTTGGTATATGTATTATACGTCCTCACTTTTAAAATCCCTTGAGTGATAATTTGCTTTTGCAAGTCGATCTTAGTAGGATGGATTATACTGATGGAAGGATTATTATCTGATAATCTAAGAGGAAACAGTATGCTGAACCGGTGAATATCATCCGGAATTATGATCCTGTTTACAAAATGCCAAGTATTTATATTTACATTCATAAAAATCATTTTCGAGAGTAGCATGGCTTAGAAACATCATAGTATCCATGCTACTCTTGTTTATTTCAGTCTTTTCAGTGAAGTTTAAGGCTAATGCTGCCAGACTCATCAATTTCATTTATCAATCGCCTGACTGCTTCCCTTACTGTTTCTGAGCAACTAATACCAGTTGCTTTTCTGATTTCTTTAAGACGTTGAATCATGCTGCTATCCATCCTGCAGTATAAATTCTTGTTCTTGATCTCAAATCTTGTTTTGTAACCTTTTACTAATTCCATAATTAAATAATTTACATACAGTTATTTATAGTTGTGGGATACATGTATTACTCTTGTCCCCACATTTATAAATACTATCATTGACCTTAAAGTTGTTAGATTCATTATCTTTTTTCTTTCTGGTTTAGTTTGGATTCATAAGTTTATTCCTGTCGCTCATGTTAACCATAACACTTTCATCAATTTCAATTATTGAATATTCAGGAAAATTTTCCTGCAATAATTTGAATGCTTCAGGACTTATGG
>JAKPTX010000158.1 GCA_029570835.1 Bacteroidota bacterium | reverse complement strand
GGAACATTGTTTTCAGATGAGGCAATAAGTGCAATCGAAGCAATGATTTTTATGAAAAAGGTAAAGGGAAATGATTCGCCTTATATAAAGTGTCAGGTAAGAAATAAAGATATAAAACTCACTCCTGAAGAAGCTGTACGTCAGCTATATATCTATTCGCTTGTACATGATTACGGCTACTCTGTTGATCAAATGGAGCTTGAACGCCATATACATTTTGGAAGAGAGGTTAAGCGAGCTGATATTGTTGTATTTGAGAAGGATCATCCTAATACTGAATACATAATAATAGAGGTCAAAAAGCCCAAGCTTTCTGACGGAAAAGAACAGCTCCGCTCATACTGCAATGCTACTGGTGCAACAATGGGCGTATGGACTAATGGTCAGTCAATTTCTTACTATCACAGAAAAGATCCAAATTATTTTGAGGATATTCCTAATATCCCTAACTCTACACAAAAGCTTAAGGATATTCTTACTGAGCGTTGGACGATAGATGATCTTGTAGCAAAAGATAAACTTGTTAATGAGAAGAAATCGCTGAAGGGACTCATCGAGGAAATGAAAGATGAAGTTCTCGCAAATGCTGGCGTAGATGTTTTTGAGGAAGTATTTAAGCTTATCTATACTAAACTCTATGATGAAATGGAAAGCGGCAGAGATCACTCAAGAACTTTAGAGTTCCGTAATTACGGTGATACTGATGACGATCTCAAAGCAAATATACAAAAGCTTTTTGAAAAGGCAAAGAAAAAATGGTCAGGGGTTTTTTCTTCAGACGAAAAAATCACTTTGACTTCATCGCACCTTTCTGTCTGTGTATCCTCCTTACAAGATGTTAAGCTTTTCAACTCAAACCTTGATGTTGTGGATGATGCCTTTGAATATCTTATGAGCAAATCTCAGAAGGGCGAAAAAGGACAGTTCTTTACACCAAGATATGTCATAGATATGTGCGTTAGAATGCTTAATCCTACCAAGGACGAAAAGATGATTGATACAGCTGCAGGATCATGTGGTTTCCTCGTACATACCATTTTTTATGTCTGGAAGAAGATACTTGCTGAAAAAGGTCTGCCTCAGAGTCATCTTTTTACAACTGAAAAGAAGCCTGCGGAATGTGAATACTATGTTCAGGAAAACGTTTTTGCTATCGATTTTGATGAGAAAGCTGTGCGCGTTGCAAGAACGCTCAATCTTATTGCCGGTGATGGCAGAACCAATGTTATGCATCTTAATACTCTTGATTATGAGAGATGGGATGATGTCACTAAGCAGGAAGAGTGGCAGGATAAGTATTATGAGGGCTGGAAGGGGTTACGAAAGCTTCGTGCAAAGAAAGATGAAAACCGTGATTTCCAGTTCGATATTGTAATGGCAAATCCGCCCTTTGCAGGTGATATAAAGGAAAGTCGTATCATCTCGAAATATGAATTAGGCAAGAATGCTAAAGGAAAATATCAGACTAAAGTAGGCAGAGATATTCTGTTTATTGAACGTAATCTTTCTTTTTTGAAGCCCGGTGGCAGAATGGCTATCGTCCTTCCGCAGGGTAGATTTAACAACTCCAGCGATAAGTATATTCGTGATTATATTACAGAAAACTGCCGAATTCTTGCAGTTGTCGGACTTCACGGCAATGTTTTTAAGCCTCATACAGGAACAAAGACTTCTGTTTTATTTGTTCAGAAATGGGATGATGAACTCTGTCCGAAAAAAGATGATTATCCGATTTTCTTTGCTACTATGAAAAAGCCGAGTAAAGATAATTCCGGCGAGAAGCTTATGAGGGTAGATGATCAGGGACATATCATTCTTGATGAACACGGACATTTAATCGTTGATCACGATCTGTTCAATCATGATGGATTAACTGAAGATGGTATTGCAGAAGCATTTGCTGAGTTTGCTAAAAAGGAAGGTTTAAGTTTTTTTCAATAAGCCCATCCATTGAACCTTTCAATGAAGCAAAATATAATGCTTTAATGGATGGGCTTGAATGTAAAGAACTATTATTTAGTAAAGTTAAGAACGCTAACAAATCGGTGCGTTTCGATCCAGAATATTATTCTAAACTTGCATTGAGTACAGAGAGCTTTATTCTAAGCAAACCTCATTATTTCCTTGACACGAGAAATGTTGTAAGCGGCCCTTTTGGTTCAACATTAAAAAGTTCGTCATACTTGGAAAAGGGAGATGTTCCCTTTGTACGAATAGAGAACATAAAGGGCGGCTTTTATATTAGCCGCAGCAACCTTGTATACATATCTTCATTTGATAATAGCCGTATTGCTAATTCACAGCTTTCAGAAGATGACATTGTTCTATCAAAGGTTGGAAACTCGATTGGCTTTTTTGCGAGGGTTGACTCTGTATTAAAAGGATGCAATATAAGTGAGAACAATATTGGCATAAAACTTGAAGGCTTTTCCACAGCACAAAAGCACGCCATTCTCACTTATTTCAACTCTAAATATGGTCAGATTCTTCTTTTAAGAAGAAGGAGTGGAAATGCTCAACCAAAGTTGAATGTTGATGATGTTTGTTTTATTCCGATACCAGTATTTGGAAATAGCTTTTGTGAGAAAATCAGCAATATTATAATACACAGTGAAATACTTATGCATCAAGCTCAGGATATTTATGAAGAAGCAAATAGATATTTGTTATTGAAATTGAATTATGATGCTCAAAAAATATCAGCTGATTCAATTGCGGTTAAAACCATTACAAATACTTTTGGTAATACAGGTAGATTGGATGCAGAATACTATCAGCCAAAATTTGATGATTTATTCTTAATCCTATCTCAACTCACAACAAAATCACTTGATTCTATCGTTACAACGACAAAATCTATTGAACCGGGTAGCGAATGCTACGGAGAAATAGGTATTCCTTTTATTCGTGTAAGCGATGTAAGTATTACTGGAATATCGAATCCGACAATTAAAATACCTGAAAACACAGTTTCTTCCATTGAGTCTCTATTTCCGAAAAAAGATACTATTTTATTCTCTAAGGATGGAAGCGTGGGTATTGCTTATCAGGTAGAAGAAGATTTAAGAGCAGTTACTTCGGGAGCGTTATTACATTTTAAAGTAAAGAATACTAAAGAAATACTTCCTGAATACTTAACTCTTGTTTTAAACTCTGATATAGTTCAATTACAGGCAGAGAGGGACGCCAGTGGGGCAATTATACAGCACTGGAAACCTGATGATATAAAAAAAGTAACTGTTCCGATTTTGTCCTATGAAATTCAAAAAGAAATAGCGGATAGTGTCAAATCTTCTTTTACCAAACGCAGAAAAGCTGAAAAATTAATACAAGTTGCAATAAATACCGTTGAGATTGCGATTGAAAACGGAGAAGATGCTGCATTAAAATGGCTTGAAACACAGGTGGACTAATTATTTTA
>JAKPTX010000139.1 GCA_029570835.1 Bacteroidota bacterium | reverse complement strand
GAAACCCGTGCTTAATTTTGATGCTGCCTTTGAATATCTGATTACACCTCAATTTGCCTGTTTTGCGCAAGTTAACAATCTGGCATCGCAATATTTATCCCACTATTATGACATCAGTAATTTTGGATTGAACTTCATTGTCGGGGTTACCTATTCCTTTGGAGATGAGCCGTTGAAAGCAGCGAAGAGAAGGAGAAGATGATCCTGAAGGCGGAAGGTTGAAGGCGGAAGGCGGAATCACGTTTTATCTTAGAGACGCAAAGCATTGCGTCTTTACAGCAATGTCATATTTCTTATTTTTTACTTCTTATTTGGTATTTAAAATAAAAGGGGGGCAGGATTTGAGGTGTCTCTTTTGTTATTCCACTACCCCACTCTGGAATCTTAGACCTTTTGGAGAATGTGTGATCAATTACGAATTACGAATTACGAATTACGAATTACGATTCTTAAATTTAGAATTTAGAGTTTAGAATTTAGAATTTTTGAGCTATTTTTAACATAACTCCCTGAAATTCAAGCATATCAATTGCCACGACTTTTAAGTCGTGGATCGGATTATCCCCTTGACACAAAGGGCTTTAGCCCAAATTTATTATAATGTCACCCCTTCGGGGTTCTTTTGCCTTTTGAGGTCAATGTTTTGCTATAATAATGTCACCCCTTCGGGGTTATCTTGAAGTCGAAAGTCGAAAGTCAAAAATCGAAATATTTTGAAGTTAGAATATAATCACTTGATAATCAAATAATTCTAAATTCTAAATTTAAGATTCCGAAATCCAAAATCCGAAATCCGAAATCATTCCGCCCTCCGCCTTCAACATTCCGCCTTCAAGATTATTCAATAATGATTTCATTGCAGAAAAGGTGTGCGTCGTTGCCGGCGCCTTGGGCTTTGGGTGGAATTTTGCCGATCGATTGGGCGACTACGCGAACATATCTTTTCTTGAGTTTGACTTTGAAAAGCACTTCAACAATATCGGTTTTGGGATTGATCTGTTGGGTTTCCACTTTGGTCCACTCTTTCTGATCATCTGATACATAAAGTGTTACCTGAGTTGGGGCGTAGATCCAGGAGTCGGGTAAGTGATTGAACTGCATCTTCACTCTCTTGATTGGAGTTACCTTCAACAGGTCGATTTTTACATCCATATCTTTACCAAGAGTGCCAACCCAGCGATTCCAGGCTGTTCCTTTCGCTACAATGCCATCCGTTAAGGCGTAAGGATGTCCGCCGGAATAGGCAGGATTGACATGTTCCATTTGGTAAGGCTTCCCGGTGGACAAATTGAGGTGAAACTGTTCCGTATAGAGCGGTGAATACGGTTCTCCATCGCGATACACCATCGCCTTGATTACACTTGTTTTGGTCAACACAATCGGTTCAGTGTAGCGCTTTGAGTTCAGGTTGGGCTCTTTCCCATCAACGGTATATCGGATTTCACAATCGCGGCAATCGGTAGCCAGTGAAACCTCCGGTTTTTGCAATTGCGCATTCCATTGCGTCATCGCTTTGACTGCAAAGTGGCTCTTGGCATAATTCACGTTCAGCTCATTTAATCGCTCAAAATGGATTGACAAACGATCTATAAAGTTATCATAATCTTTAACTTCCCCGGGGGACCAGCCCACTTCCGCCACCGCGCAAGCTCTTGGGTACGCCATATACTCTGCATGTTCAGGAGTAGCAATATACTCAGTCCACAAATTGCCTTGCACACCCAAAATAAAATTTTGTTTCTCAACCGGAATCTGTACCGGAAGCGGATTGTAATCGTACACTTTTTTCAGAGGCAGAAATCCTCCGATGGCTACCGGTTCGGTTTCCGGAACTCCTTGATAATAATCCAGATAGAGATTGCCATTTGGGGTCAATATGGTGTAGTGATTCTGCTTAACTGCCTGAATAGCACCCTCCTCCCCTCTCCAGGACATCACGATGATTTCGTTGGGAAATCCTCCCTCAATCACTTCATCCCAGCCGATGACCTGTTTGCCATGACCTTGTAAAAAGCGTGCCATCCGATTCACAAAATAGCTTTGCAGCTCATGCTCATCTTGTAACCCCTGTTCTTTAATGCGCGCCTGACATTTTGGACAGTTTTCCCATCTCACTTTAGGACACTCATCGCCACCAATGTGGATGTAGGGAGAATAAGGAAACAGATCAATCACTTCAGTCAGCACATTTTCCAGAAAAGTAAACACCTCTTCGGTAGTGCAGAAAACATCGTCAAAAACGCCCCAGGTTTTAGCCACTTCATGTGGTCCACCGGTACAGGAAAGTTCCGGATAAGCTGAAATTACCGCTCTGGCATGTCCGGGCATCTCAATTTCGGGGATAATCGTGATATGACGCGCTCTGGCGTACTCTACAATCTCTCTGATCTCCTCCTGAGTGTAATATCCGCCGTAAGGAACGCCATCATAGCCCAATCCGGAGTTATAGTGACCAATCCAGGTCTCTTTTCTTTGTGATGCAATCTCTTGCAGTTTAGGATATTTCTTAATCTCAATACGCCATCCCTGATCATCTGTCAGGTGCCAATGGAACATATTGAGTTTGTGCATTGCCATCAGGTCGATATACTTTTTGATAAAAGCGACAGGAAAGTAGTGTCTGCACACATCCAGATGGAGACCGCGATAAGAAAAGCGGGGATAATCGACAATTTCACAGCAGGGCAGTTGTACTTCGGTATCCAAGTTCATTTGAGGATCAAAAACGGCTGTAGGCATCATCTGTAACAGCGTTTGTACAGCGTAAAAAAGTCCTGCTTCTGATGATGCAGTTACTCGCAACTTTTCAGGAGTGATTGCTATTTTATATCCTTCACGGGGAATCGACAAATCGTTTTGCACCACAAAGGATTGTTTTGCATTATTTTCTTGATTGACAATCGTTTGTACTGTCGTTTTAAAGGTTCCGGGATTCATTTTACAAGATACCGGTTTAGGAATGATCGGTAGAGTTTCTTGTGCTTGAGTCAAAGGGATCAATAAAGCAACTACAAAGGCAAGGATCAATTTCTTCATAATATGGACAAATCTAATGAAACGAATCCACAAAAGTATAAAATTTTTCCTATTTTTGCAGAAATAATAGAAGAAATGAGTGCATTTAAAGCTTACGATTTTAGAGGAGTATATGGCATTGACTTTGACCTCAACACCATTTATCGATTTGGATACTTTTTACCCAAACTATTGAAAACTGACAAAGTACTGGTCGGCAGAGATGTACGTTTATCCACACCTGAAATTTTCGAACATTTGCGCATGGGTATCAATGATGCGGGTGCGGACCTGTACGATATGGGCTTGACCACCACTCCGATGGTTTACTATTTCACTGCCAAACATCATTTTGAGGCTTCGGTGATGATCACTGCTTCACACAATCCCAAAGAGTACAACGGATTAAAAGTATCACGTAAAGAAGCGCTTCCATTCGGCTATGACTCAGGACTTAGCGATTTGGAAGAATTGGTTTTGAGTGACACTCCCGCTGTCAAAGCAACAGTTCCGGGCAAGGTAATCCCCCACCCTGTCATGGATGAGTATATCGAGTTTTTATCCCAATATCAGAGCGATTTCTCCGACCTTAAGATTGCCGTGGATTGCTCCAATGGAATGGGATCGATCTTAGCCAAGAAAGTGATTGGAGAGCATCAACTTTACATCCATGATACACCGGATGGCAGCTTCCCCAATCATGATCCTAATCCGTTAGAAGCTGAAAATCGTGAGGATATCGAGAATTTGGTACTCAGCTCCAAAGCCGATGTGGGAATTTTATTTGACGGAGATGCGGATCGGGTTGTGTTTATTGACGAAAAAGGTAATTTTATCCCGCCAGACTTGATTATTGCGGTAATGGGACACTATTTTGCGGAACGCGAAAAGGATCATGAAGGGATCTACTACATTCAGGATATCCGAACTTCCAAGTCGGTAACGGAATATTTGACAGCCATGGGCTTTAAACCCTATATCTGGCGCGTGGGAAGGGCTTTTGCAGCACTGAAACTAAGAGAAATAGATGGATTGTTTGGCGGTGAATTTGCCGGACATTACTATCTCAAAGACTTTTACTACTCCGACTCCGCGATGGTCGCAGTTTTAATCGTGTTGAATGTACTCGCCAAACTCAAAAAGGAGGGAATCCCCTTCTCGAAATTGATTGACAAGATTAAAGTGTATCACAATTCGGGAGAGATCAACTTCACTTTGGATCGGAAGCAAGAAGCGATGGAAGCGCTCAAAGATCATTTCTCTAAGCAGGAAAAGGTGCTACAGCTGCTCGATTTCGATGGATATCGCTTGGAGTTCCACGACTGGTGGTTTAATGTGAGACCCTCTAATACCGAACCCTATCTGAGGTTGATAGTGGAGGCTAAAGTGGCCCCCCTTTTAGATTTAAAAATAAAAGAAATAACGGAAATAATTAATAAATTCAAATAGATTATACCATGAAAAATGGAGATCCAAAACTGTATCAGCTTTTAGATCAATTAGATATAGCATACGAATATATTGAGCACCCGCCGGCGCCGACGATTGAGATTGCCAAGCAGTATTGGGAGGGGCATGATGCGCAACATTGCAAGAACCTCTTTTTCAGGAATCATAAGGGAAATCGGCACTATTTGGTGGTTTTGCACTGTGATCGGAATATGAATATCCATCAGATTGAGAAGATGCTCAAGCAGGGGAAATTGACCTTTGCGTCTGAACAGCGGCTGATGAAATGGTTGGGTGTAACGCCCGGTTCCGTAACGCCTTTCGGGTTGATTAATGATACTGAAAAGCATGTGCACCTCTTTATTGACGAGAAGCTGCAAGAGGCTGAGAGACTCAGTTTTCACCCTTGTATCAACACGGCATCAGCGATTGTGTCCCGTACCGATTTTGTCCGCTTTTTAGAGCATTGCGGCAATTCCTACGAGTGGATTTCATTGTATGATGAGGAAGAGTAGCCTATTTCAACTTTAAGGTTGGATATAGTTCTTCCCACCACTCCGGCTGATCTTTCAAATACTTCGCAAACCAGGCTTGCATGGTTTTAGCCCATTGGATCCGTTTGTGGTAATCCACAACCCCGTGATCCTCTCCTTCAATCTGGATGAAAGCCACAGGTTTTCCTAGAATACGTAAAGCATTATACATCTGAATACTCTCTCCCACAGGCACATTGGTATCTTTGTCGCCGTGAAGAAGTAACAGTGGAGTATTGATTTTGTCGGCCAAAAAGAGCGGACTTTGATTCACAAAAAGGTCAGGATTATTCCATGGGTAGCTGTCTGCATTAGCGATAGAGCAGTAACCGATTCCCCAGTACCCCTCACCCCAGTAGCTGGTCAGTGCGCTGATTCCCGCGTGACTGATGGCAGCAGCAAAAATATCGGTTTGAGTTTGCAGATACATCGTCATAAAACCGCCGTAACTGGCTCCAAAACAGCCCACTTTGGTGGAATCCACGTAAGGATGAGAGCGGTAAAAGAGTTGCGTTCCCAAAATAATCTCATCAGCGGTTCTTTTACCCCACGCATTCACGTGTCTTGCGCTGAACTCCTGTCCAAACCCGATTGTTCCGCTTGGATTCAAGGTGTACACCACGTAACCTTGTGCCGCGTACATGTGCATCGAGTAGCTGAACTCCAACGTACGAACGGTGGGCGTTGTGCCGCCGTAATAGTACACCAACATCGGATAAGTTTTGGTGGAATCGAAGTTGGGAGGAAGGTAGAAACGGCCGGTAATGAGCGTGCCATCCGCACTGGTAAAGTCCCAGTCGTACACCTCACCCAACTGAACACCTTCCATTTTTTCCTTAGAAAGATCATATAAAAGCGTAGATCCTTTCTTCTTCACATTGTAGAAATAGAGACGATCTGCGTTGCTTACACTCTGACCGTAATAGTTCAAAGCGGAACCATATTGCGATACTGAAAAGGACTTCACTACCTCCTCTTCCATTTCCAGTTTCGTAAATTTATTGGATTTTGGATCATAGGAGTAGATATTTTTGCAATCTTTTTCAGAGACTTTCATGTAGATTAAACGATCTGAATAATTCCAGGTTGCGTCATCCACGGAAGGATCAAACTCTTTGGTAATCGGAGTCACCTTTTTATCTTTTAAGTCAAATATAAACAACTGAGTATCATAAGCATTACCTATTGGTTCGTTCCCGATATTGAGTCCTATTTTATTGAATGCTTCCGGACCACCTGAGATCAGTAATTGTTTCCCATCGGGAGAATAGGCAGCACCACTCGCATAAGGTTCATTCTCATACAACGTATCCACCTTTAAGGTTTGCAGATCCATTTGGTACAATGAAGAGGTAGAAAAGGGTCGTTTTGTATAATCATACTCAGAAATTCCGAAGAGGATGTAGCGCGAATCGGGACTGATATCTTGTAGGTAAGTTCCACGATATCCATAAGTTAGCAACTGATACTCACTAGTTTCCAGATCATATTTAGCTAAGAAATAGCGGTCTCTAAAACTGCCGTAACGATCCCGGTTGTCCAAAATACGATTCATCGATTTACTTTCTTTCGGTCCCTCTTCTTTGATAGAGAAGATCAAGGTTTTCTCACCGGGAGCCATCGTATAGGAACCATCGGGTAAATTGGAATGGATCACTTTTGTCTGCAAAGTAGTGGGATCCAGCGTGATTAGCTCTTTTCCATTCAATCCGTCACGAGTATAGTACAAAAGGGAACTTTTGGGCATCCAGGAGGCTTTGGAAAGATATCCGTTCTCCTGCAGAAGCACTTTTTTACTCTCATTATCAATCAGTTCTGCATATCTGATTGTTTCCGCATTCTTTCTTTCGGAATAGCTCACCTTACAATATTTTCCGTTTGGCGATATCGAAACACCGGTAATATTTTTACCATCTTGCAAATTCATAATGGTAAATCGTTTCTCCTCTTTGGTTCCCATTTGTACAGCAACATCCTCCAAATCACTTTTGAAAGAGATTTTAAATCGTTGTTCTGTCTGTGCGGAATCGGGTAAAATGAGCACTTTCAAAACAAAAGTAACAGAGCCGGGTTCCAGGATCAAATCAACAGATGTTGTTTTCAGTGTAGAATCTGCTTTCAGCTTATCTTTTTTCTTCACTCCATCCATATACAACTCAAAAATCCCATTGGTTCTGATATCCAATTTTCCCTTTTGGAATTGCTCCGAATAGATAGAAAATTGCAAAAAATGGATCTGATATGCCTCAGTATCACCTTTGAGAATAAAAAGACTATCATAACTTGTCAAGAGCGTTTTGCCATTTTTTAGGATTGACTTAGAAACAGGCACCATTTTGAGCAGATCAATCTCCTTAAATGCGGCATCTTTAACATTCACGGAATCAGCCAGATATGGCAATTGAACCGTAACAGGATCGAAACATTCTACTTCCATCAATTGTTGCGCCGCAACTCGATTTGCAAATATAATTGTGATTGTAATCAGTAAAAAATAAGCTATTGTTCTTTTCATATTATCCGTAATTCGTAATTTATTTCAGGTATTTTTTGCTGAAAAATTTGTATTTGAGGATGCAATAGATCGCTCTCATGCCGTCTTTCCAGCCAATTTTTTTGCCCTCTTCAAAGGTTCTGCCGTAATAGGAGATCCCTACTTCATAGATCCGAATTCCTTTCATACGGGCTAATTTCTGCGTTACTTCAGGTTCAAAACCAAAGCGATTCTCTTTGAAGTAGATCTTTTTTGCGATTTCCGCTTTAAAGAGTTTGTAGCAGGTTTCCATATCGGTCAGGTTCAGATTGGTGAACATATTGGAGAATTTGGTCAACCACTTGTTCCCGATCGAGTGCCAGAAGAAAAGGATACGGTGAGGTTTTCCACCTCTATAGCGTGAACCGTACACAACATCAGCATGGTCATCCAGGATGGGTTGCAACAACAGGTTGTATTCCTGTGGATCATATTCCAGGTCTGCATCCTGCACGATGATGAAATCGCCGGTTGCCTCGTCAAATCCGCGGTGTAGCGCTGCGCCTTTACCCTTATTGACCTCTTGTTCTACAAATTTGAACTCTACGCCCGGTTGCGGATTGGAGTTGAAATTGTCAATATAGCGCATTAACGCCTCTTTACTGCCATCTGTGGAGCAGTCGTTCACCAGGATAATCTCTTTTTCCAGTTGATTGATCAAATTCACCTCGAGGATTTTATCTAAAATCAGGTGGATTGTTTTTTCTTCGTTATAAACAGGGATGACAATGGAGAGTTTCATAAATTCAAAATTTCCTTAATTTTACAAAAGAATGGCAAAAATACGATTAATATTTATAATTACGAATAATTTAAAACCCCACACCTAATCAAACGCGGGTCTTTTCTTTTCCCGTTTTTGTTCATTACACCCGCTGGCGTCGCCGGTGTAAGCTTCCGGGATGGTGAAGTCATAGCCGGGATACTTCTCCGGATTTCTCACCATTTTTGCGTAGGGCAACTCGGGATCACTATAACACTTTTGCAGAAACAGAGCAAAAATAGGCATTGCGGTACGCGCTCCTTGTCCTAAGGAAATACTTCTAAAGTGTACCGATCTATCCTCCGCTCCTACCCACACTCCGGCAGTAAGAGCAGGCGTATAACCCACAAACCAACCATCCGACTGGTTATCGGTAGTTCCTGTTTTTCCTGCAAGAGGAAATGTCAACTTATATTGTCCTCTCAATCGGGCACCGGTACCATGTTGCACCACCCCCTGCATCAAACGTACAGTTTTAAAGGCCGTAATCTGGTCGATTGCCTCATTGGTTTTAGGAACATAGGTATGGATTACGTTTCCGTTAAAATCACAAATTCTGGTAATGAAAGAGGGTTCTACATAAACTCCCTGGTTGGGGAAACAGTTCATTGCTCCAACCTGTTCATACAGCGAAAGTTCACAAGCTCCCAAACAGATAGCGGGAACCGCAGGAACCTCGGATGTCATCCCCATATTGCGAATTAACTGGATTACCGCTTGCGGTCCAAACTGTTTCATCAAATAGGCGGATATATAGTTCACAGAGTGTGCCAGTGCCTCGCTCAAAGAGATCATCTGACCATTTTTGTAATCCCCGGAATTTTTGGGTGTCCAGGTAGTTCCTTCCGGCAACTTAAAAGTAACCGGCACATTGGGCACCATCGTACAAGGAGAGTACTCTCCGGATTGCATCGCGACAGTGTAAACATAAGGTTTAAAGGTAGAACCTACTTGTCGTTTGGACAACTTCACATGGTCGAATTGAAAATACATGTAATCCACTCCACCAACGTACGCCTTGACATATCCGGTATTCACATCCATCGCCATCATTCCGCAGTGCAAGAACGATTTCATGTAGCGGATTGAGTCCATGGGAGTCATCACCGTATCCACCATACCGCGATCCCACGTCATAACCTGCATTTCCACTTTTTTGTCAAAAGCTTTCCTGATCTCTGCATCGGAAAAACCGGCATCTTTCATGATCTCATATCGCTCCGAACGCTTCATCGCGGCAACCAGAATCCGTTCCGTCTCTTCATTGCTGATATTGACAAAAGGCGCGTTGGCTCTTCCTTTGATATGATTAAAAAAGAGGGGTTGAAGATGCCCGCAAATATGTTCTCTCACTGCCTCTTCGGCATGCTTTTGCATTCTGGAATCGATTGTGGTGTATATTTTGAGACCATCTTTGTAGATATCGTAATAGGTGCCGTCAGGTTTAGGATTTTTTCGGCACCATTCTGTCAAATATAATCTCAGATACTCTCTGAAATAGGTGGCAGAACCGGTTGCATGATGCTGCATCTTATATCCTGAAATATCAATAGGAATCGCTTTGATGGAGTCAAATTGCTCTTTTTCCAGATATTTATACTTCTCCATTTGAGAGAGTACTGTATTTCTTCTGTTTAAAGAAGCATTTGGATTTCTACGCGGACTATATTTGGTTGGCGCTTTCAACATTCCCACCAATAGCGCAGACTCCTCAACACTTAATTCTGCCGGAGTTTTATTGAAAAAGGTAGCTGCCGCTGACTTGATCCCCATGGAGTTACTCCCAAAATCAACCGTATTGAAATACATGGCAATAATCTCATTTTTCGAGTAGCCCCGTTCCAATTTGATAGCCACCACCCACTCTTTCAGCTTTGTAAAAATGATTTTCATTTTTCCTGCATTAGGATCTCTGGGGAAAAGATTTTTTGCCAATTGTTGGGTAATCGTACTTCCTCCCCCCTTGTGACTTCCGGTCATTACCCCAAAGAAAACCCTTACCAAAGCTCTTCCATCGATTCCGGAGTGTCTGTAAAAGCGCGCGTCTTCCGTTGCAATCAGTGCATTCACCAAGGAAGGTGACAACTCATCATACTTACAGGGAGAACGATTTTCCAGATAATATTTACCTAACAGCTCCCCGTCGGCAGAATAAACCTCGGTTGCCAGATTGGTTTTAGGATTCTCCAAATCAGCAAAAGAGGGCATAAAACCCAAATAGCCGTAAGATATGAGAACAAAAAGAAGAAAAACAAGGAGTACTGCGACTACGTAGAAGATCCAAAAGCGCTTAATCCATTTTGATTTCTCTTTTTTCACCTTCCTAACAGGCTTTTTTCTAGTGGGTTGATTGTACATTATATAAAAATTGAATTTTTATTTACCAACCTGCAAAAGTACAATATTTTTCTATATCTTTGCGCCCTCAAAGTTACTTCGTAGTGATTAAATTTTTATTACGAAGTTTTGCTAGCCCAGGTGGTGGAATTGGTAGACACGCTACTTTGAGGTGGTAGTGGGAGCAATCCTGTGCAAGTTCGACTCTTGTCCTGGGCACAAATTGAAGGTAGAAGGAAGAAGGTAGAAGGTAGAAGGAAATTACGAATTACGAATTACGGGTTCGTAATTTTTTTTTGAGGGGACTGTACTTTCAAAATTTCTTTTATCTTTCACATTATGAATGCTTTATCTTTACTTCTAATTTCTTACTTCTTATTTGGTATTTAAAATAAAAGGGGGGCAGACAAAACCTCCCGTAACTGCTAATTTATCACCCCACTCTTCTATTTTATGGCTTTTGGAAAATATTTGACCAATTACGAATTACGAATTACGAAAATTTAAATTTAGAATTATTTGATTATCAGGGAGTTCATTCTATCTTCAAAATATTTCGACTTTCGACTTTCGACTTTCAAAATAGGCTGGTGTGTTCTAAAGTTTTGTATATTTGTACCCTTAGAAGAAATGTATAAACCAATGAAAAGAGTAACACGTTATTTTGCAGTTATTGTTTGTTTACTAGCTATTTTTTCATGTAATCCATTTAACATTGCAAATCAAAAGATTATCGAGAAGTTTAAAGCGACAATAAGAGAAGATGGTTCCACAACGTATGATGATTATTTCACAAAATTAGCCGGATTAAGGGGTGAAGTGAACTATTCAGTGTTGAGCGACGATAGTGAAACCAATCGGGATATTAAGATCATTGAAGTAAGCATTGATAAAAGGGATGAATCAGTTGAGTTTAAAACTGCCAAACTGCAATATCTGTTTAACAAAAAAACAGGATTCATTAAACTTAAAGATTTAGAAATCAATGGTGAATCTCAAAATTTATTGGCAGGCTTAGTGATTTTAGAATTAATGATGCTGGAATCTGCTTTGAGGTAAAACCCCTATAGAAGGCGAAAGGCGGAAGGCGGAAGGCGGAATCCAATTACAAATTACGAATTACGAATTACGAATTACGAATTACGGATATGTAAATTTAGAATTTACGTTGCATGCAACGTCTCTACAAACGAACATTCAACATTTCAACAGACGAATTTGCAATGTTTCTACAAATGAACATGCAACATTTCAACGCATTGATACCCTAAAAATTGTTTTTATAAAACCTGTCCTTTTCCCAATTTGCCGGATTATCACGAATATATTTGGCAATCTTTTGAAATATTTTTTCATCACGAATGATATAGTCGTGAAAACGGGGTTGCCATTGAAAATCAAATCCTAACCGATGTACATGATAGGTTATAGCAGATTTATAGGAACTGTCATGGGTGCAAATGGTGATGTAGTAGGCGCCCGGTGAACGATAGTCCCAGTTTTGTAATCTGGTGGATGGTACACGATACTTGTTTCGGAATTTGTCAGTCATAATTTAGTAATTTATTAGATTCAAGCTACAGGCATAATTAAAAGAACCCTGATAGCACAAGTTAATACAGTTAATTTAGAATTTGACACACAAATATAACCGTTTTTATTCAATTGTCAAAATAATTTAATTTTGTATTTGAAATTTTTATTTGTAGAGACGTTGCATGCAACGTCTCTACTGAAACGGCATTGAATACATTTTGGGGTTCTAAAATTGGATTCGTTCTGCCTGTCGGAAGATTACAAAATCAAAAATCAAAATAATTTCGGATTTTTTTCATAATTTCGCTGGTTCTCAATTTATTGAACTAAAATATTCTAACAATCATTATATGAGCAAGTTAAGAACGGAATCGATCAAATCTCTTTTTTGGAAATATTCCATTCCTGCCATTGTTGCTTCTACATCCACATCATTATACAACATTATCGACCGTATTTTTATTGGACAAGGAGTTGGTCCTTACGCTATTTCCGGCTTGGCGTTGACGCTTCCCTTGATGAATATTGCCGTTGCACTCAGTACGCTTATTGGTGCCGGTGCTGCTGCCATTATCTCAATTCGTTTAGGAGAAAGACGTTACAATCTGGCTAACAAAACGTTAGGGAATGCCACCTTGCTCTTTTTTATCTTTGGGGGTACCTTTTCAATTCTTGCCTTTATTTTCCTGGATCCCATATTGATCGCGTTTGGTGCCAGTGAGTTAACCCTTCCCTACGCCCGCGATTTTATGCAGGTTATCCTGATCGGGAATGTTTTTGGAAATCTGTTTTACGGGTTGTACAACATCATGCGTGCTTCCGGTTATCCATCCAAAGCTATGCTCGGCATGATCGTCTCTGTGATTTGCAATCTTATTTTGGCTCCCTTTTTTATATTTGTACTACATTGGGGGATTCGAGGTGCCGCACTGGCGACAGTTTTATCGCAGTTCATCGGACTGAATATGCTCTTCTACCATTTTCTGTCATCCAAACACACAGTGCATTATGCTAAAAATGGCTTTAAACTCTCCAGAAAGATTATCGCAAAAATCTTCTCTATCGGATTGTCTCCCTTTTTAGTTCACATATTCGCGTTTATTGTCATAGCGGTGATCAATCGGCAACTCAAGCAATATGGTGGCGACTTTGCCATTGGAGCTGCCGGAATTATCAATAGTTTAGCGGGATTAGTAACCATGATCTTCTTTGGATTTGCCCAGGGAATGCAACCCATTGTGGGATATAACTACGGAGCCAAGCAATACCAAAGAATGTGGGATACCTATAAATTGACTGTAAAATGGGCTACTATTGTTGGAATTGTAGCGTGGGTTGTTGCACTACTCTACCCGCACATGATCGCTCAGGCATTCACCACAGATAAAGAATTGATTGATATCACAACCAATGGAATAAGAATCTACTTTTTAGCCTTTCCTTTTGTAGGATTTCAATTGGTTACTTCTCAGTTTTTTCTTGCCATTGGAAAAGCACGTATATCGATCTTTTTGTCCATGTTCCGTCAGGTGATTGTTTTACTCCCCTTCTTGCTGATTCTGCCACCAATATGGAGTGTCAACGGAGTATGGTACAGCGAACCCATCTCATCACTTTTCGCATTACTGATGAACATTTTGATTATCTACAAATGGTACGATAAACAGAGCTGGAAGCCGGAACCTACTTTTGAAGCATACGAGGAATAAACGGATTAAAGTAGAATTTCTCGTTAATCTGACTTACTCCTGCCAATCCTTTTCCTCCCACTTTGGAACGTTTAATTCCTGCAAACAAGCCCTTCTCAAGGGTGTCAAATAACCCCTCTTTAGCCATTGCTTCAAGCAGATTATACGCATTATCCAGAACTAATTTTGCTCTTTCACTGATGATTCCTCCTTCTTTAAAGGTGACTTCATCACCCAGATCTCTCATATTATTGAATATGTATCTGGCATTTTCAATCGCCAAATAACGGTCAGACATGAAAGGAGTATGAATCGCTTCGGTCATCATACCCAATAGTTGCAACCCTTGTCCGGTCCAAATTGAGATCATATTAAAGAGTGCATCCTGGATATGTCCTTTAAATATATTTCCGGTCATAAACTTGGTTGGAGGCATATATTTCAGAGGAGCATTAGGGAAAATTTCGCGGGTCATTTGTGCTTGTGCCAATTCATACAAGAATCCGTTCTTCATATCGGGATCCATCTCAAAAGCGTGACCCAAGCCCATTTGTTCTTCCGGAATTCCGGCAAGCAGAGCCAATTGCTCATTAATCAGGTCGGAAGCCAGTACGGTATGTGCTTCTTCATATGCATCCGCAGTAGTAAGGTAGTTATCCTCCCCAGTATTGATAATCACACCGGCATAACCATTGATAACTCTGGAAAAAAACTGGTCAACCAAAGTTCTTTGAGGGTTAATATCTCTAAACAGGATTCCATAAAGCGCATCATTCAGCATCACATCCAAGCGTTCCAACGCGCCCATAGCGGCGATTTCAGGCATACACAAGCCGGAGCAGTAGTTGCACAAGCGGATATAACGACCTACCTCCTCACCTACTTCATCCAATGCTTTACGCATAATTTTGAAGTTCTCCTGCGTTGCATAAGTTCCTCCAAATCCTTCTGTAGTAGCACCATAAGGCACATAGTCGAGCAAACTTTGTCCTGTAGTTCTGATCACCGCAATGATATCCGCACCTTGTCTGGCAGCTGCTTGCGCCTGAACCACATCCTCAAAAATATTACCGGTCGCTACAATAACGTATATGTAAGGTTTCGGACCTTCACCGATCTCTTCTAAATATTGATTTCTGCGAGCCACATTGCGGTTAATCCGCTCCATAGTTTGATCCACATAAGGCGCAATTGCTTTATGAATCTCTTCATTGGAATGGATCGGCAAACGAGTAATATCTAACTCTCCATTGGCAATCTTTTCAGCGATTTCCTGAGGTTTTAACCCGGTTTCCAATATCGCATTACCGAGATAATAAACCACTCCTTGAGAAAGCAATCCGGCCTCCTGGATTTGATTCACAACCACATTAGGCAGCGGCACATCATGAACATCAACCCCATCGATACCCAATAAACGACACAATGTTCTCTCCACCGCAACAGTCGTATGTTTATTCACAAATTGTTGAACACCATCTGCAATCTGTTTCGCAAACCCTTTTGCTTTGTCCACTTTGTCAAAATCCAGACCTAATTTACTCTTTCTCATATCTTAAAATCTATTATCGTGTTATAAATTCAAAAACAATCCGCAAAGATAAATAAAATTTAGAAATTAGAAATTAGAATTTAGAATTAAAAGGCGGAAGGCGGAGGGCGGATATCGGAATAAAAAAACAGTTTAGAATATCTTCGGATTTCGATTTTTTAGGTTCAGGATGTAATTGTTTTATATTGCCTTCCAACTTTCGACTTTCGCCTTTATTTCTTATTTCTGATTTCTTATTTGGTATTTTAAATAAAAGGGGGGCAGGACACTCTTCCCTATTTAGTTATTCCGTTTCCCCACTCGGAAACGATTTCGGATTTCGAAATATATGGATCCTTTGTGGTTATGTGTATGGAAATGTGCATATTGTCATAGAGACGCAAAGCATTGCGTCTCTACAGCCACGTTCATTGTTTTATTTATCGTGGACAGGTCGCGACCTATCCCTACAATTAAACACATAAATTCAAAAATTTCGAATTGTTAATTTGTCGTAATTCGTAATTCGTAATTGTATTCCGCCTTTCGACTTTCGCCTTTCGACTTTTTCTCATTCCGCCTTCCGCATTCCGCCTTCCGCCTTTTGATATCATTTTATCACTTAACAGATTTATTTCACATTAACTATTATTATATTATTAATTATTTGTATCTTTGCATATTGAATAAAATTGGATATCATGATTGAGATTTTGGATTTGGAAGGGGTAAAAATGAATGAGATGGCGATAAAAATTGCCGAAAAGGTGAAGCAACGGCGGTTGGAACGGAATCTGACACAAGCGGGATTGGCATCGCGGGCGGATCTACCTTTGCCTACCTATCGATTGTTTGAACGAACCGGGAAGATTTCGCTTCAAAATCTGTTGAAATTGGCGTTTGCACTCAATTGTCTGAATGACTTTAATGCGCTGTTTCAACAACGACAATGGCAATCATTGGATGAAATGCTGGAAAATAAGAATATGAAACGAAAAAGAGGAACACGAAAATGAAAATACCCGATAAAATTGAAGTCTGGATGCACCATAGGCTTGTCGGACGGATGGCGATGACTCCCGACGGTTTATGTGCCTTTGAATATTCAGCAGAGTGGTTGACAGATGGATTCTCCATTTCACCTTTCGAGTTGCCGCTCACCGCAGATCTGAAAATCGCAAAACGAGATCCTTTTGAGGGTGGTTTCGGCGTTTTCGACGATTGTTTGCCGGATGGTTGGGGACAATTGATCTTGTCGCGATACCTTTTGACGCAAGGGATTCAAGTGGAGAAACTAAACTTATTGCAACAACTGTATCTGGTTGGTAGTCAGGGACGGGGTGCATTAGAATTTCGACCGGATCAAAGTTTCTCAAAATGTTCGGATTACGTTAATTTTGAGCGATTAGCGGCAGAATCGGAAGCGATTCTCAGCAATGACAATTATACGGGCGACAATCTACAGGAACTGGTTCAGCGTGGGGGTTCTCCCGGTGGGGCACGTCCCAAAATATTTGTTACCAACGAAGAGGGAGAGTGGCTGGTAAAGTTCCCTGCTAAGCAAGATCCCAAAAATATTGGCAAACAGGAGCTCTACTATGCAGAATTAACGCAAAAACTAGGCATTCGGATGATGCCCTGCAAACTTTTTGACAACCGCTTCTTCGGCACGAAGCGTTTCGACCGCCAACAGGGCACCCGCCAGCATGTGATTAGCGCTGCCGGACTGCTCGGTGCGGATTACCGTGTACCTTCCATCGATTACAAACACCTCTTTCAGGTCACTTCTCTCCTCACCCACTCGATGGTTGAGTTGTGGCAACTATATAAATTGATGTGTTTCAACGTCTTCATTGGCAACAAAGATGACCATGCCAAGAATTTCGCTTTTCTCTACGACGGCGAATGGCAATTAGCCCCCGCATACGACCTCCTCCCCTCCGACGGCTTCAATGGCTACCACACCACAACGGTTAACAATGCTATAGAACCAACCCCAACCGACCTGTTAGCACTCGCCACAGAATTCGGTTTGGACCAAGACAAAGCGGAGGAATTTCAATTACGAATGAAGAATGAATTGAAGGCGGAGTGAATCAATTACGAATTACGAATTACGAATTATTATAGCATCAATGTTCCGAGCAAATAATAATTTAGAAAGTGGGTCTTTATGTTCAAGAAAATTGTATCTTTGCCGCAGAATCGTTAATTTTCGAATCATTTATCTTTATACAAAACATTAAACTAAATTATTATGACCAAGGAAGATAGAAAAGTAAAGAAGAATAATGTAAAGAACTTTCAAAAGGAATACTCTGAAATTTTCTCTATTCTTGGTATTAATGCTAACAACATTCAACATGAATGGAATAAAGAGGGCGATACGATCAAAGAATTTACTCTTTATGAAGAACATCCTACTCCTATAATAACTCCAAACACTCATTCACTAAATCACGACTATGCCCAATTGGAAAGAAGTAATTGAAGAAGTTGCTAAAGTCAACATGCAAGGTAATCAAGCCCTTGATGTTGTAAGAAGAAAATATTTAAAACAAATTTTCTTATACACAAAGCGGAACGTAATTGCCTATTATTCCGGATGGCTTCAACGTCCTAATTCTCCTGATGTTATCGTTAACGATAAAGATATTTCCGGTTTTATGCTAAATATCCATAAAATGGATAGAACAAAAGGATTGGACTTAATCCTGCATACACCAGGAGGTAGTCTTGTTGCAGCTGAAGCACTTGTTACATATTTAAAGTCCATGTTTGGTAAAAATATCCGTGCGATTGTACCACAGCTTTCAATGTCAGCCGGGACAATGATCGCTTTCTCATGCAAAGAGATTTTAATGGGAAAACATTCCAGTTTAGGCCCCATTGATCCCCAAATGGGTAACATCCCTTGTCAGGCAGTCATTGCTGAATTTGAAAGGGCTAGAAAAGAGATCTTAAATGATCCAAAAAATGCAGCTTTGTGGCAGTTTATCATTTCAAAATATCATCCAACATTTTTAAGCTCTTGCAAACACGCAATAGATATGTCAGTTCAACTTGCCGAGTACTGGCTTAATGATAATATGTTTGAAAATGAAAGTCATAAAACAGAAAGGGTGATCGAGCACTTTTCGAGTCATGATAATTCAAAAACTCATGCAAGACATATATCACTTTCAACCTGTAAAGAGATGGGATTAAACATTGTTGAATTGGAATCAGATAATAAATTACAGGATTTAGTATTAACAACCCACCATGCATTTATGCACACCTTTTCCAACTCAGGTGCTTTAAAAATAATTGAGAATCAAAATGGTGTGGCATTTATCGAACATTTACCATATAAACAAACAAATTAGAGCCCAAATTTATTATAATGTTAGCCTTAAAGGGTTATATAAAAGTTTAAAGGCGAAAGTCGAAAGGCGGAATAAACAAATCACAAATTAAAGTCAATAAATGTAAAATGATTTACTCGTTGATATTTTCATCGGATATAAAAAGTCCAAGTTGTGTTGTTTTGCTCGGGACATTGATGACATGACCAAACTGTAACTTCAAGTCTTTCAACTGTTTACCCTTACTTAAAATATATCCGTTATGCTTTAGCTCTTGCTCATAGTTTTCCAAATATCTTTTGATCGTCCTTTCTTCAACGCCATAAAAATCAGCAACCATTTGAGTCGTAAATTTATATTCTCCTTCGAAGAACAAGCCGGAAACTCCAATATATTCTTGGATTTTCTCAAGGGCAAATCGATTATTTAGAATGTTTTGCCTATCAATATTTGAATTTGTTAGGTCTTTCATTGGTCTTTCAATGTACTTTAACTTGTCTTTAATTGTAGATTCTTGTAACATAATGAGTTTATTTAGATTAAGAGTTTTGTGTAGATTTTTCTCGACTACAATTCAAGTTGCAAATGTACAACTTTAAAATTAAAATCACAAAAAAACGCCTTTCGACTTTAATAGATTTCCTGTTTTTTCCTGTTTTTTATTTTGGATTAAAAAAAAATGGGGGGCAGGATTTGAGGTGTCTCTTTTGTTATTCCACTACCCCACTCTGGAAACAATTTCGGATTTCGGAATGAATGGATCGTTTTGTGGTTATGTGCATGGAAATGTGAATATTGTCTTAGAGACGCAAAGCATTGCGTCTCTACAACCACGTTCAATTAATATTTTTGTCCCGTAATTTCATGAATATCAAATATTTGAAATTAATTTAAATCTGTCGCATAATAACATCATGGAGACAGGGCATACCCTGTCTCTACGACCATTTCATTGTTTTTTTGATTGTTCCCCTCCTTTGGAGGGGCTAGGGGAGGTCTAATTTGTAATTGAATTCATTCCGCCTTCCGCCCTCCGCCTTCCGCATTTTTTCCATTCCGAAATCCGAAATCCGAAATCATTCTGCCTTCCGCCTTTCGACTTTCGACTTTATTGGTTTTTTTTTCTTCCCATTCAATTTCGCCATTGTTTTGCCGATATGCGCTATTTCTGCACGTAAATGAGCAGGAGATAATATTTCTGTTGTATTCCCAAGGGATAGCAACTCTTGTATAAAGTCGAACGTTGGACGAAGGAAAAATCTGAATATTGTGTATTGCTCTGTGCGTTCTACCTCTTTTTGAGAATGATGCAATGGTAACGTACGCAAATAATTAGCCTGAAAATCTTCCACTTTGATCTCTATGTGTTCCGGTTCTTCATCGCTGACAATAATTCCGAAACAGGTGCTAAAAAACTCCTCTGCATCAAAATCATCAGGTAACGTAAAACTCTCAAACTCGATATCCAGTTCTGAAATACGATCCAAAGCATAAATCTTTAGCGGTGATTCGCCGTACTTTGCCAACAGATACCAACGGCGTTTAAACAATTTGACGGCATAGGGTTCCACATTGTCGTGGGGAGCAACATAATCATCCTCAACCCAAAATGGTTTATAATTGAAAGTCAACATTTTACTATCACGCATAGCTTCAAATATAATGGGAAGCAGTTCACGTCCGGAAGGATTTTCCTCTAAAATGATACGATTTTTAAGCTGCATACTTTCATTAAGCAGATTGCTCAACGACAAGGCTTCTAACATCCAATGCTTTATACCTGAAACCTTCTTCAGATCTTCACGGTCAGCAATATAATAGCTATTAGTACTCTTCCGGCAAGCTATGTTAATGCCAAATAGTTCCGAAATATCACTCTTGTGGTTCATAAAAGTACGCCATTTATAATCCTCCCCTCCCGATAGGGAATATTGCCGTTGCCACCTATTTGTTATTTCCTTAAATGTAATTCCTTCAAAACCAGCTTGATTAATGGTGTCGATCAACCATATATACCTCTTTATTAAATTTATAGTCATAATATTTATTTTTTATACCGCAAAGATACAGAAAGACTATGAAACTTTGTGGCATAGTCTTAATGTTTTAAGAAAGATTAAAATAAAATTGACTATGCAATGTAATCGCATACTTGCTATCTACTTTTGCTATGCAGAGTTAGAGCATTACCCTCTTTTTCTTCATTGATGGAAAGGCATCGCCAAACTGCTAAAAAAAAATTATAAAAAACATTGAAATTATGAAAAGAAGTGTTATCTTTGCAGATGAGAATTACGGAGTAATTATCCGTAATTGGTTGTGTTCTTGTAGAAAGAAATCGCCAAAATCAGAAACAAGGAACACAGGCAAGGTACGTCGCTATAGGCGTGCCCTTTTCCTGTATTTCAGTGTTTCGCGGCGTTTGGCGATGCCTTTTCTACCTGAAGGTCTGGAGGGGTGCGCTCTTTCCTTTTTATCGCGAAATCAAAAAACACCTTATTAATATTAAATCATTATCGTTATGGAAGAAAAAAATTATTGGTTACATCGTTGCAAATGTGGCGACCACGCTTGGCCGTTCACACACGAACTGCTTACAAAACACAACATTATCTCCATCGGTTGGAGTGATTTATCTGATCAGAATTTTCACAAGAGACTTATCAAAGATAGAGAATCTTTTGAAAAAGTTTTTGAAGAAATTGGATGGGGACGTCCACGAAATAGAAACAACCTATGGCGCTTTTTAAAAGAAATGAAACAGGGTGACATTGTAGTAGTTCCACTGGATGGTGGAGAATTCAGCATTTACCAAATTACAGACAATGTAGTGTTTAACAATGAAACTTTTGATCAAAATTTGTGGGTAAATTGGAATGGCAAGCAGGCTGTATTGAATAAAAATGGGTATCCCGAATACGAGCATGGTGAAATAGATATGGGATTTTATCGAAAAGTTACACCGATTAGATTAAACATATCGCGTAACGAATACGCCACTCAAAAATTATATTCCCGTATGAAAATCATGACTACCAATGCGAATATTTCAGATTTAGCAGAAGATGTGGGGTTAGCTATTGAAAAGAAAGAACCGATCAATTTAAGAGCTGCATTTATAGATGAATCTGCTAAAGTTCTTAGTCAACAGATGCGCGAATTGATGAACGACCGTAAAATTGAAGATTTGGTGAGATGGTATATGGAATCTTTAGGAGCTTCCGTTGATGTGCCTGCTAAAAACTCTGCCTCAACTGAAGATGGTGATACGGATGTAATCGCGACCTTTGATAAATTAAATAATCACACCATATTGATTCAAGTAAAAGCACATAGCGGTAATACAGATTCTTGGGCAGTTGAACAAATTACCTCTTACGCCAAGACCTTTGAACGTAGTCTAGAGGACCGTTCAACTCAATTGTGGGTAATTTCCACGTGTGATGACTTCACTGACGATACGAAGAAACTTGCTAAAGAGGAAAATGTCTATTTGGTAGACGGTCTTACTTTTGCTAAAATGCTGATCGATAATGGATTTTATTCCTTCCCATTATAGTAATATTTAAACACCATCGCCGAAAAGCGTTAAACAGAGTAGGCATTCCATTTTAAAAAGTTGCACCCGACACGAATGAGGGTATCAAAAATGAACACATTAAATTTGTCAAATATGAAAAAATATCTAGTTTTTATACTACTTATTATGTTGAATGTAGTTGCGTTCGCTGATAACTACAAGGTAACAGCAAACAAGCTAAACATAAGAGCCTGTGCAAATAAAAACTGCGAAGTTATAGGACAGCTCTACCAAAATGATGTTGTGAATTTACAAGAAATAATAACTTCAGAAGATGGTAATGAATGGGGAAAAATTACATTATCAAACAACTCTGAAGGATATGTTATGATGCAATACTTGGAAACTATAATCAAGACAGACAATAGTTCGGTAAAAGAAAAAAAAGATGACTTTTTTTTACGTCCATTATTCTATATGGGTTTAATTTCTCTTGTTGTTTTCTTTATACTCTTTAGAATATCATATAAAAAAAGAATTCCAATATTTTTTACCATTTGGGATATCGTTCTTCTTGTAATTTCTGCTGTTTTTATGACATTTACGATATTATCTATAAATCAGGGTAACTTCTCTGGTATATTACTAGTTTTAGCACTAATTCCTTTTTTTATATCAGTTTTTCTAACCATACGGACATCTCATCCTATAAATTTTAAAGTTATTTCTATTATATGTAAATCTGCATTTCTCCTTTCTGCTCTTGTATTGTTTTTAATTACATTGACTCTTTTAATTGCTGATTCTAGCAAAGAGAGAAAAGATAAATATGGTCGGCAGTTATATGACGAGGATGGAAAGAAAGAATATGTTAGTGGTTCTGCTTGGAAAAAGTTAAAAAAATATTGGAGAGAGATGAAAGAAATGTCAAGAAAGCACTAATCTAATTTCAAATCATAATTAGCTTTAAGATGAACTCTATCAAGAGCCAATTTTGCATAATCATATTTAATAAAATTTTAAAAACAATCAACTAATCAATCAATTAAAAATGGAAGAAATAAAAAAAAATGATGAGAAAAAAACAAAAGAAGAAAATAAGTCTTGGGGTTGGGGTGGAAGAATAATTGGATTTATTATTGTCGTTGGGATTGGATTGGCTTTATTTTATTTTGGTAGTTGGCATTTGATTTTGGGAATAGAAATAGATGCTTTCCTCCACTATCTTTATACCGGACAATTTGAATCAAGCGTTATTCTTGATCCCGATGGCTTTCTCTTTCGTATTAATGAAAAATATTATGGGTTTGTAAAAGATGGTCACTTCTTTGATTCACCACTGCTACAATGGATTATGCTATTTCTATCAATGATAGCATTTATTATGTCAATTTACGTGTTATTTTCCGGAATTTTTAGTGGTGATGATGACGATGACAATGACGATCACGATTAACATCACTCTAAAAAAAAAGATATGGACTTAATTACTTTCATTGGTATAATATTTACACTTGCCGTTAGTTTAACTAATATTTTTGTAACTTTGAGGCAATCAAACAAAAACACTTTTATTAACACAATAACGATTGCTCGAAAGGAGTACTTAACAGAACTTCGTAAAGCAGTTGCCGAGTTTTGTGCAATTGCAATTACTGAAAAAGAAGATAATTCAAAACTAGTAAAACTATCATATCAATTAAAATTGTACATGAATCCTGCAAGTTTTTTGAATTATAAATGTCATACCAATAGATGAAATATTAAAAGAACTAAATAGATATGTTACACCTGACTAATATTTTTTAATAACATTAACATTAAACCTCCAAGGTTACATTTGAGAGTAGAAATTATAACAATTCAAACAATATCCATTATGAAAAAGTATTTTTTTATATCAACATTACTGTTTTTATTAATGAGTTGTTCTTCTCCTAGAGAAAAAGTTTCGGACTTTTGTTTTTATGTCATGGAAGGGGACTATGAAAATGCTTCAAAATGCACAAAAAACATTGAGGCAAATTCAATTAAAGAAGATTATATAGAAATGTATAGGGCAAAAGATGGCTTAGTGAGTTATAATATAATCGATGAAGAAATATCTGATGATAATAAGTCTGCAGAAGTTGAAGTTTTATATATAACTGGTGATGGATTAAGTTTTAATGTATTTTTTTATTTAACAAAAGATTTTGATTGGAAAATAACATCGTATGAAGGAAATTACACATTTTATGATTATGATTCATTTTGGGATTAAAAAAATGTCATAGCATTAAGTTAATGTAATCTCAGTTTCACCGGAATAATCAATCTGTCACATGGAAAAAAGAGGTGATATACTTATACAAAAGACGGGAGTATGGGCAATTTATTTTAAAGAAGCACAATATTAGTGATTAAAAATTGACATTTTTTTAGTTATTATAGTTTACATTTTTTAATTGAACAAAATTATTGAAATTATTAATAAAACAAGTAGCTTTGCAAACTTAGAGATCAAGCTCTTTGAAAAGAATATAAACAAATAAAAAATACTGCCCTAAATATAGTTTGGTACTTACCTTAACTATAACAATACCCAAAAAGGGAAAGCCGAAAACCTTAAAAAGAGTAGGTGCAAATTTTAAAAATTAATTGTTATGATTGAAAAATCAAAAATTTATGACAAAGCATACTTGATTAACCTGTTATGTTATTTTGGTATTGCATTTTCTTTTATTAGTTTTATGCAAGACGTTGGTATTGAATATAAATTTAGGTGGATTACAAAAATTCCTGATTTGCTTGTTTTTGCACTACTAAATTTGTCATTTGTAGGCATATGGTTACTGCTAAAGGATTATATCCAAAAATTTTATCAAAAGGTGATCCCCTTACTAGTAGTAATAGCTCGGGTTGATATTGTAGCAATACTATGTTTTGGGTTATTGGAAGTATTTAATAGTGAAGTATTTGCATATTTATTTATAATCTTAATTTTTATAGAAAAAATATTAATTCTAGTTGCTGGAATACAACTGCATGAAATTAAAGAAGAGCAAAAAATAGGAACTTTATTTATAATATATGCAGTATTAACAATTGTACTAAATCTTATCACTATATACTATATTTTTGAATATGGAATTCCCTTATGGCTTCATATCATTTCTTACACTGTGGATATTTTATTCCTAGTTGTCTTAAGGGAAAATTTTAGAAAAATGACAGACCTAGAAGATGAATTAGAAGTTAAACAAGAAAACTTTAATACTGATTCAAATAACAATGATGACAATAAAATAGAATAATGTGCCTTATTAAATAAATCGTGTTTTTCTGCAGAAAAATTTTAAAAAGTTGAAAATATATCAAAAGCGTATAACCAAAAAATATTAGGCAAAACATGTAGTTATTTAAAAGTAAATAAAACATTTTCTAAAAATGAAGAATATAGTTTATATTCACATACAAAAATGGAAGTGAGTACAATTTTTGGTTTATCCCCAATATTTATCCTACGCCGAAGAAGGAAAATATTTTTTATTTATACATTTATTTTGTCATCATTTATCCACTGTGAAAGTGTTTGCAATTTTATTTATATTTTCTTTTTTTTGAGGATCTAACATGGGCATCGGAGTTTTTTTAGCAATTGCTCGCTATATTAATGACAATAGAATGGTTGAAAAAACGTCTCTATTTAATATTGAAAGATTTAATGTTTTAAATTAGTACTTAACCCAAATAAATAAACAGTTTAATTATGGATTTTTCTTCAAAATTTTCAGTGTACGACTTCTTTTCCATTCTTGTACCAGGATTACTAATTTCGGTAATAATATTTCTTTTATCTGGTAATTTCCCAATTAGTTCTGAAGTCTCAAATAATTTTTGGTTTGTTAGCATAATTTTATTTTTGAGTTATCTCATCGGTTTATTATGGCATAGATTATTAGACTTATGTTTTTATAGATTTAGAAACAATGCACGTCTCATATCTGAACAATATAAAAAACTATACAATAAAGAGATCGGTAAAGAGTTAGTGACAGAAGAAATTCACGATAAGTATTATAAAGCATACTATTTTCTAATGAAAAAGAATTCTTTGAATAATATCCCAAATTTAGAAATTAAAGTAGCTTTTATAAGAAATATTATTGGAGTCATACCTTTCTATATAGCTATCTTGGTTCATTGTGATAATATGATTTATAAATTTGTCAAAACTTATTTTAATAACACATTGGGGTTAGTTATAATTTTGATTATTTTGTTTATAGGATTGTTTTGGTTGTTATTTTATTATCAAAATAAGATTTATTATCTCGTTTGGGAAGGGAAAAAATATCTTAAATCAAAAAAATAGAATGAAGAAGAATAAAAAGAATTTTTCTAAAAGATAACAATTCCAATATTTAATCAAGAGAATTCAAGAATATGGCAAACAAAAGTATAACTGGATAAAAGTCAAAATTTGATGTTCGATCTTTTTACACTCAAAAATAAAAAAAGCTCCAATATTTTCCGAGTGGGGAAATGAAATATCTAAATAGGAAAGAATGTCCTGCCCCCTATTTTTTTTTAAAATCCAAAATAAAAAACAGGAAATAAAGGCGAAAGTCGAAAGTCGAAAGGCGAAATAAATCCAATTACGAATTACGAATTACGAGTTAGAAATCAAAAAAAGGCGGAAATCCGAAATCAGTTTCATTTTCCCATTAGAAACACTGTTGGGCGTTTGTGCAGGTCTATATTTTCTTTGCGCCATTGGGAGACGGTGCGGGTTTTAAGGAGCTGTTGGTCGGTGGTGAGGTCTACGCCGAGGCAGATTTTGAGTTCAGGGGAGCAGACCTCCAACATCGACTCAAAAAAGTGATTATTGCGGTAGGGAGCTTCGATAAATATCTGGGTTTGGTCGGTTTTAAAGACTAAAGATTCATAAAACTTCAACTCTTTTTCTCTTAATTTCCTGTCACGGTTAAGATAGCCGTTGAAAGCAAACTTTTGTCCGTTTAATCCGGAGCCCATTAATGCCAGCAAGATGGAGTTAGGTCCAATTAACGGAATGACCTCAATGCCCATCTGCTGCGCTTTGTTGACTACCAACGAACCCGGATCGGCGACACAAGGCGTTCCTGCTTCGGAAAGGAGTCCCATATTAAACCCGAAAAGTAAGGGCTCTAACAATGCTTCAACCTCTTTCGGACGGGTGTGTTCGTTCAGTAAAAAGAAGTGTAACTGATCTATCGGCTTAGGCATTCCCATTTTCTTGATAAATCTTCGTCCCGTTTTAAACTCTTCTACAATAAAATAGTCTAAGGAGTGAATTAAAGTGGAGTTGAAGGGTGGAAAAAGGTGTTCAAACGCTGTTTCACCTAAGGGCGATGGAATTAAATAGAGCTTCCCTTTGTTCATAAATTGAGTTTTAATATTAATCAACAAAATTACAAAATATCTAATCATGAAACGTAACTATTTTTCAACATCCGGAATGGGCAAAAAATTAACTCTCATATTTGCTATTTTATTCATGAGTATCACCTTTTCCTTTGCATGCGGTATCGACTTTGTATTGACCGACAAATCAGGCAAAGAGGTTAAACCGGAGCATGTTAAGAACGGAGAAACCTATACATTGGTCTTGACTTACCGCTATACACACGGTAATTGCGGTGTTGATCTGAAAGACACAGATTATAAAACCGACGGAATCAAAATTCTCAAAGCTACCGAGTGGAAGAAAGAGAATAATGTTTACGTTCGCAAGATGCAAATCCGCATTGTGGATAACAAAAAGGATGCTGTATCACTGAATGTAATCCGAAGCTGTAACCGCGCCGGACTCAACGCAACCCTTACGCTATCGCGCTAAGTTACCAGATGGTTGCATCGGCTTCCATCCACCGTCCTTGAGCCTTGAGGGTCTGTTCTATGATATCGCGAGCAGCTCCCTCTCCCCCTTTTTTATGTGATATATAATCGGAAATAGCCTTCACCTCTTCAGCCGCATCAGCAGGACAGGTTTTGATGGCACACTGTTTCATGACATCCAGATCAGGAATATCATCGCCCATAAACAAAACTTCATCCGGAGTAATATTGTGTTTTGCCAGATATTGCTGGAACACTTCGTTTTTATTGCTGACTTCCAGGTAGATCTCCATATTGGTAAATTTACGATATCTCAATCGCATCGACTCCCCTATTCCACCTGAAATAACCGCAACACGATACCCTTTTTTCAACGCATATTGCAGTGCATAGCCATCCTTAACGCCGGTAGCACGCAACTGTTCTCCATTGGGCAAAACCCACACCTTACCATCCGACAAGACCCCGTCAAAATCAAAAATAAAGGTAGTAATATGCTTCAATTTCTCTCTATAGTTCACCATAAGTATTTATTTTTAAAAAAAATCAGCAGCAAATTTACAACTTTTTATCGTTTTGGCAGTCTAAATCAGTGAGAAATGTGTATTTTTGCATACTTTTTTAAACGATTGATATAGAATTATGAAGAAAACTGTTTTTTTAGGATTATTTTTAATGATAGGTTTAGTCCTATTTGCACAAGAAAAGAAAGCACAACAATTTCCATCAGTAGATATCAAAACCCTTGATGGAAAAGCTTTTAACACAAAAGATATCACCAATGAAGGGAAGCCGATCATTGTGAGTTTGTGGGCAACCTGGTGTAAACCCTGCTTGGCTGAATTGATGGCTATAGACGATCTTTACGAAGATTGGGTGGAAGAAACCGGTGTAAAATTGTATGCTATCTCTATTGATGATGCCAAAACAGCTTCCCGCGTCGCGCCTTTTGTGAATGGTAAAGGTTGGGAATTTACCGTTTTGTTGGATCAAAACTGGGATTTAAAAAGAGCGTTGAATATTGTTGACATTCCTTTCCTCTGCATCCTCAATGGTGATGGAGAGATTGTTTGGCAACACACCTCCTACGCTCCCGGATCCGAATATGAAGTGTTCGAGATCGTTAAGAAAATCGCCAACGGTGAACCTATCGAATAGATTGCTTATTTATAAACCGATTCATTTATGAAACAGATCAAATTGGTTATTACCCTCCTGTTCCTTTTTGCTGTTGGAATGGGTTATGCACAAAATAGTGGACATATCTCCGGAGATGTTTGCTTTAACGGCATGTTCTATATCCCCGATTCATTGATTGGCGCGGAGAAAGTGGAATCTAAGGTGCGTGCCAACTCCTGGTTGAACCTCAACTATAATAATGGTGGTTTTACTTTAGGAGCACGCTATGAGTTTTATCTATTCCCGCTGATCGACTTTGAAAAGATTGGCTACAAAGGACAAGGCATCACACATTATTTCGCTGATTACAAGACTGATTTACTGCAAGTTACTGTGGGTACTTTCTATGAACAGTTTGGTTCAGGATTGTCATTCAGAGCGTATGAGGATCGTCAGTTAGGAATTGACAACTCCCTTTTAGGTGCTCGTTTCAGAGTGAATCCTTACAAAGGAGTTGCCGTGAAAGGAGTATGGGGTATCGAGCGCAATAACTTCGATTTTGACTATACTAAGCGAAGCGATATGATTCGCGGTATCGATGGTGAAGTGAGTCTGGATCAGATCTTTGAAAAGATGCAAGAGAAAGGCTTTAGCCTGGCTTTCGGTGGTAGTTTTGTGAGCAAATTTGAGAAATCAACTGAATATCAAGGACTTATTCCTCCTGAAAAGATTCCCCAAAACGTTGGATTGTATGCCTACCGTATCAATTTTGGATTTAAAGGATTCCGCCTTGAAGCTGAAATGGCGTCTAAAATTAATGATCCTAATTTAACTAATGATTTTATTTATAAAAAGGGGGAAGCTCTTTTGGTTACAACTACCTATTCGCAGAAAGGATTTGGGGTCTCGGCATCCTTTATCCGCGCGGACAATATGGATTTCAGATCTCAACGCAATATCAGCGCCACTACCCCACTCTTAGGTATCAACTACATTCCTGCCATCAACAGACAATATTCCTATCAGTTGCTCGGAAACTACAGCTATGCCAGTCAACCCAACAACCAAATCGGTTTCCAGGGACAAGTGAACTATCAGATTCCTAAAAAATCAAAATTGGGCGGAAAATATGGCACTGACCTCACTTTCAACTACTCCCGTTTCCATACTATTGAGCAGATCCCGGTAGAGGAAGCTCTATCGCTTGGTACTCCTTCAGGAACTGACGGATACACCTCCTCTTTCTTTAAATTTGGGAAAGACTTACTCTATCAGGATATTGGATTTGACGTTACCAAAAAGATCAATGCAGACTGGAAGTTGATGTTAGGATACAACTACATCGATTATAACCTTTTGATACTGCAAGGACACGGAGAATTGGCTCATATTCACCATATTACCTCTGAAGTAACCTACAGAATCAACAGAAAACATGCCTTAAGAGGGGAACTTCACGCTCTGTTCACTAAACAGGATATGGGTGACTGGATTTATGGTATGTTGGAGTATTCTATCAGTCCCAATTGGTTCTTCTCTGTGGGAGATCAATACAATTACGGAAATCAGGCAGAAGCAATGAGAATCCATTATTACAACTTTTCAGTTGCTTACGTAGTGGGTGCTACTCGTATCGCAGCCAACTTTGGTAAAACCAAAGAGGGAATTCTTTGTATCGGTGGTGTATGCCGCGCTGTACCCGCTTCTTACGGATTCGGTTTAAACATTACAACTAAATTTTAAGCTCATGAAAAAGATCCAAATTATATCGTTTATTTTCATTTTAGGCACATTCTTTTTTGCTTGTGATGAGATTGAAAAACCATATCTTCCTATTGTTGGGGATAATGAAGAGGAAGGAGAAGTTACCGTAACAGTTACTTTCCCGGAACTCACTCCGGCAAATCTCTATCGTAAAGTACTCGTCGAAGAGTACACCGGACATAAATGTACCAATTGTCCCACCGGCCACGCTAAACTGGATGAGATGTTCGGTTTGTATGGCGATACTATCGTTGCGATTGGTGTTCATGCCGGACCGTTAGCGAGTACTGATGAGGAGTATCCATACAACTTTGTTACGCCTCAAGGAACTCAACTTTTTAATGATTTTAATATTCCTCAGATCCCTTTGGCTATCATGAGTCGTGTGAGATATAATGCCAACTCCTGGGGTTCTCCTATCAATAAGTGGATTGATCATTTCAATATGGTTGACCGTAGTAAAAACTCTGCAGCAATTCAGTTGATTAATGAGTATAATCCTACAGCTCAAACCATTACTACTTACGCAAAAGTGACGATTTTAGAAGAGATTGTTAATAAAGTACAATTTTGTGTTGTTGTAACTGAGAATGGCATTGTAAAGCCTCAGCTTAACGCCGGTGTTATCGTACCCGATTATACCCACAATCATGTTTTGCGAGGCTCTTTAAACGGAAACTACGGCGTACCTCTAACCAGTAATGGATTAGTAGCGAACGGAGGAACCTATCTCAAAGGGTATAGGGTTTCACTTAGGAATAGAGATTGGGTAGCGTCCAATTGCTCGATTGTCGCCTATCTGATCGACATGGAAACAAAAGAGATTATTCAGGTGGAAGAAACCAAAGTGAATTAGCATTCGTAAATATGTCGAAAGAGATTATTGAAAATATCACGGAAAGTGACTATAAATATGGGTTTGTTTCTGATATCGAAATTGAAGAGTTCCCTAAGGGATTAAATGAAGATATCATCAGAAAGATTTCAGCTCGGAAAAATGAGCCGGATTGGTTGTTGGAGTTCAGATTGAAAGCGTATCGCAAGTGGACCACCATGAAGGAACCGGATTGGGCGCATTTGAATTATGAAAAACCTAATTATCAGGATATTATATACCTTGCTATACCTAAAAAACAGAAAGAGTTAAAGAGTTTGGATGAAGTAGATCCGGAACTGTTGGATACTTTCAACAAGTTGGGAATTAGCCTGGATGAGCAAAAAGCATTAGCCGGCGTTGCAGTGGATGCGGTTATAGACTCTATTTCTGTTAAAACGACTTTTACCGAAACGTTGGAAAAGCATGGAATCATCTTCTGTTCTTTCGGGGAAGCAGTGCAAAACCATCCTGAATTGGTTCGGAAATATATGGGAACAGTTGTTCCTTACGGAGATAACTATTTTGCAGCTCTCAACTCGGCTGTTTTTAGTGAGGGTTCTTTCTGCTATATTCCTAAAGGAGTACGCTGTCCGATGGAACTCTCTACTTATTTCCGGATTAATGCCGCCAATTCCGGTCAGTTTGAACGGACACTCCTCATCGCCGATGAAGGCGCTTACGTAAGTTATATGGAAGGGTGTACGGCACCACAACGGGATGAAAATCAGTTACATGCTGCTGTAGTAGAGATATTGGCGATGGACAATGCCGAAGTAAAATACTCGACAGTTCAAAATTGGTATCCCGGAGATAAAGAGGGCAAGGGAGGAATCTATAACTTTGTGACCAAAAGAGGACTTTGTAAAGGGAAAAACTCTAAAATCTCCTGGACACAAGTGGAAACCGGTTCATCCGTAACCTGGAAATATCCATCCTGTGTATTGCAGGGCGATAATTCTATCGGAGAGTTTTACTCCGTTGCTTTAACAAACCACTTCCAGCAGGCGGATACCGGTACCAAGATGATTCATATCGGCAAAAATACCCGCAGTTTGATTATTTCTAAAGGGATTTCAGCCGGAAAGAGCGAAAACAGTTACCGAGGATTGGTCAGAGTTACCAAAAACGCTGAAAACTCCAGAAATTTCTCTCAATGTGATTCATTACTCATGGGAGATCAATGTGGAGCGCATACCTGGCCTTATATCGACTGCTCCAATAAAAGCAGCGTGATTGAGCATGAGGCTACGACCTCCAAAATCTCTGAGGATCAGCTCTTTTACTGTCAGCAACGCGGCATTGATCCGGAATCGGCTGTCAGCCTGATTGTGAACGGTTATGCCAAAGAGGTACTCAATAAACTACCTATGGAGTTTGCTGTAGAAGCTCAGAAATTATTGGCTATCAGTCTTGAAGGTAGCGTAGGGTAAGAGGTTTCAAAAATCAGCACGTTTAATTTCGTACTCTATATTGCGTCTGGTAGGTTCTCCGTAATAGGCAACTTCAATCTCCCGTACCACGATTGCTCCCAATTTTCTCATGGCAGCCTGAGAGCGATAATTTTCGCTCCCAACATGAAAGAGTACCCGGTTCACAAATTGAAAAATGTACTCTAACATCATCTTTTTCACCATATTATTGTACCCTTTACCCCAATACTCAACACCATAAAAGGTATATCCAATCAGAATAGAGTTTTCTTCTGCATCATAATCATAAAAGCGTGTAGATCCAATCACCCTATTCTCACCCTTTTCCACAATCATGTAGCCTCCCCCACTCTCTAAAGCACCTTTGAAAAAGTTTTGAAATACAGCTCTTTCGTAACGATTTTTATTGGGATGTTCAGCCCATACTGCAGGATCAGAGGCGACTGCATACACTAGTTCAAAATGCTCTTCTTTCAGTGGAACCAATTGAACCCGATCATTTTCCAAGAAGGGCTGAATTGAGAAGTTCATAAAAACAGCTTTTGTCAATTCCTATTTTTGATTTTTTAGAACCGCTTTTAGATATGCTAAGAACAATGGATGAGGACGGTTGGGTCTGGATTTGAATTCAGGATGATACTGACATGCCACATACCATGGATGATCCTCTACTTCAACTACTTCTATAATTTTTCCATCCGGAGAAATACCTGTAATCTTCAATCCGCTATTTTTCAATCGATCTAAATAATCCAGGTTAAAAGCGTAACGGTGACGATGTCTTTCCTCTATTTGAGTTGTACCATAAGCTTCAATCACATGAGAATTAGGAGATAACTCAACAGGATAACTACCCAATTTCAGTGTACCTATTTTTTTCTTGGGGTCAGCATCACCCATCACATGAATCACAGGATCTTTTACTTTAGGATCTAATTCAATACTTCCTGCATCGGGTAACCCTGCTACATTCCGAGCATATTCGATGGTTGCAATCTGCATTCCTAAACAGATGCCCAAAAATGGAATCTTATTTTCTCTGGCATAACGTGCGGTCTCAATTTTCCCTTCCGTACCTCTCACTCCAAATCCACCCGGTATGAGAATTCCATCCAATCCTTTTAGTTCTTTCGCTGCGGTTTTATCAGTGATCGTTTCAGCATCTATCCAGCGAATATCCACAGCAGTATGCGTAAAAATACCGGCATGATACAATGATTCAACAACACTCAAATAAGCATCTTTCAGTTCAGTATATTTTCCTACCAAACCGATAGTAACCTGATGATCAACCTTTTTACTCATCTCCACCATGGCAGTCCAATCGGAAAGATCTTTCTCCTTACATCTCAAACGCAATCTTTTGATCACCTGAGTAGCCAACCCCTCCTCTTCCAGTGCCAACGGCACTTCATATAAAGAAGGTGCATTGATATTTTCTATAATCGATGCCGTTTTCACATTACAGAAAAGGGATAATTTCTGTTTAATCTCTATTCCAATCGGTCTATCGCTTCTACAAACCAAAACATCAGGCTGAATACCCAATGAAAGCAGTTCTTTAACGCTATGCTGTACCGGCTTGGTTTTCAATTCATTACTTGGTGTAATAAAAGGTACCAAAGCAACATGGATATACATACAATTGATGTATCCCTCTTCCAAAGAGAACTGACGAATCGCTTCCAAAAAAGGCAAACTCTCGTAATCTCCAACGGTTCCACCCACTTCAACAATTGCTACATCCGCTTTATTTGATTTGGCATTCAAGCGGATCTTATCCTGTATCGTATTGGTAATATGAGGAATCATTTGGACCGTAGAGCCGGCATAAACCCCTTTACGTTCATTTTCCAACACCTCAAAATAGATTTTTCCTGAGGTAACATTAGAGTGTTTATTCAGATTTTCGTCAATAAATCTCTCATAATGGCCCACATCCAAGTCAGTTTCCGCACCATCTTCAGTCACAAAAACCTCTCCGTGTTGAATCGGATTCATCCTCCCGGGATCTCTATTCAAGTAGGGATCCAATTTTTGCATAGTCACTTTAAGACCACGAGACTTGAGCAGTCTCCCCAACGAAGCAGCGGTAATCCCTTTTCCTAAGCCGGAAACCACACCTCCTAACACAAAAATATACTTGCAAGCCATTTTTTTGAGTTTTTAAATAAGCGGCAAAGATATGAAGAATTGTTCAATTTTTCTTTCTATTTATCGATAAACACTCTTTTTTTTACAAATAATTATGGTTCTCTTTTTTTTGAAAGAAAAATAAAAAGGGGGGAAGCCCATCCTGGGGTATTAACCTCATTTTTCGCACTCTATCGCATCAATTCAATCAGTACTGATAGCGAGTCGATGGAGTGTACTTGGTCATTGGTCCTGATTATGTAATGAACCAAACCTGTCAGCAGCTCATTCCGGATCGATTTAGGAGGAAGTTCATACGATTCACCCGACATCAATAGGGAATAGTACAAACTCGCCTCTTTTGATAAGAAAGCTTCATTTTGTAAGTAAAGATCACCAAAGGAGTGAGACTCCGCACAAAAAAAAGGAGTGCCAGGATCGTAGTTATTTAAAGGTTGAAGTCCCAAGGCAGCAATCAATTCCACAACAAAACAGATATGTTGATCCGCTTGAAATGAGTTGGGATCATCTAATCTCAACATTCCATCCTTAATAATCCGAAACAGTTTAGGGTCTTCAGAAGAGCTATAGAGGAGTTTATAAAGGAGTTCATTGTAAAAAAAGAGGATACTGTTTCTGCGAGGATCCAACGGAATTTGATCATAAATTTTGACGAAACTCACATCCTTAAGAAATCCCAACTGATGCAAATAACGATCATCAAAAGTTAAATCAATCAGTGCTAAGGAACTGAAAAAGGTATGATGGATCCTATTCTTTTTTGAAAACGCATTTTTAATTATAAAAGATTGTGTTCCAAACTTTTCTGTAAATATTTTAACAATCAGTGAGGTATCTGAATATTTAACTCTATGGAGCACAATGCCTTCAGTAGAAACAAACATTCTATTGAATCATTAAAAATTTAGCCACCTGTCTGTCTTCTCCTTTGTCATCTGATACAAAAACGTACATTACTCCGGTTTTAGGACGTCTGCCATAAAAATCAAGACCATTCCATATTAACTGTCCTCCCAGCGAATATCCTTGCCAAATCAGATTGCCCGAACTATCCACTATTTTACATAAGGATTTGATTTTCAGACCACTTATTGTTATAGAACCTTGGTAGTCCTCCCTTACCGGATTTGGATAAACGATACATTCATCATAATTACTCTTCGGTGCTATGGCCGTTCCACGATAAGAGATAATTCCTGCAGCTGTCCCAAAAAACACTTCTCCGGACTCATGGTCTATCGTAATATCGATAATATTATCAGACAAGAGTGGTGAATTACTTTGATCAAAGTGTAAAAGTTGTTCCGTTCCACTTTCAGAAAGCAAGAAAACTCCTGCCTGGGAGGTTCCAACCCATTTACGATTAGCCCCATCTACGGCAATTGCATTGATGGTTTCAAACTCAAAGAGGTTTTGTACATACCCTTTTTGGTCAATCAGTATATTCTTGGCAGTCAATGGTTTATTAAATACTGAAGAGGGATTATAGACCACCTTAATGGTTCGATCATTCCCAATCCATATATTCCCGTTCAAATCTTCTACAATACATTTGATCTCACTTGTGGCAATATTAGCAGCTGAGTTGAGGTCAACCTGAGCTACTTTGTCATCTGAAAGGTTGTCAATGGTATTGTTATCAGTAAAAACAATCAATTTATTTTGACGCGGTACAGTCATCCACTTAAAGCCTCTGGAGTCAACTAAAATATGTTCTACTACTGTTTCAGAGCCACCCTGTATGTACGGATCCAGAGAGTAAGAACGCCAAGTCCCATCCTTCTTTAAGACATGTAGTGGAGTGGATACCTTACTATTTGTAATCCACAAGTTTCCACTTTTGTCAAATGCCAATCCGGAAAGAGTTGTATATCGCGTAGAATCGTGAGCCAAAACTTGATATCCAACGAGAGGTGAGTTGGAATAATCCCAATGTTGAGTTATTTTCAGATCCTCTACTTTGAACAATCCTCCCGTCCAGGAAGCAACATAAATCTCCTTGTTGTTATCCGGATTTACGACTACGTTATTCAAATCGTGTCCATGCAGATAATCATTAAATGGAGCTGTGATATAATTCCACTGTTGATTATAAAAAACGCTGAGGGAGGGGGCAACGTAGTTGAACTCCCACCCTCTACGTGAACCGGGTACAACGGCAACTAAAGCAGCTTGACAATCCATCCCTTCCACCATCTCACTGGCCGGACCATTAGCTGTATAAAAAACAGGATAAGTGTTCTTCCGATAGTACGAAACCAATCCCCAATATTGATCTGCAATCCACAACAACTCAGACCCGTCAAAATCAAAACCGCGAGCTTGAGGTAACAAGTCTCCCTCATTCCACTTATATAGCAGTTTGAATGACAAATCCGGGTTATAAAACTTAATCTGATTCCAGTCCAGGATAGCTAACTCATTCTTTCGAACTTTGATATCTCTCATCTGTTCTGCACCCATCTCATCATTGCTATTCCATTCAAAACCATTATACACCCACACTTGATCATGGGTATCTCCCGGTTTATTCACGACCAAATAATCTCCAAAAGTAACAATGAAGTTATACGAAGTTTCACCCAACTCCACCTCCCGATTCCAAACCGTAAAATCAGGTGCATGCGGATTTCCTTTCGCTATTGAAAAAACACCATATTGAGTTGCGATATAGTATTTATCGTGATATGAGGTCAGATCATAAACCGGACAAAAACGATCATTATAATGAGTAAACCAGGTATCTATAATTAAAAATCGCTCCAAATCAATAATCACAATTCCAAATCCGGTAGTTAGAAGAAGTTTGTTTCCCTCTTCATGAACTGAGAAAATCTCTTTGGAACCCATGATTGGTTTATTCTTAATTTCAGCCATATTCACTATCTTATCACCTCTTAAAAAGTCAATATTAGAGTTGTCATAAATGATCACCAACATATCATTATGCTCCAAATATTGCAAATGGCGAATCCCAATCTCAGAAAGCCCGTCAATTTTAGAGATTATCGATTTTTCATACAGATTTTTTTTATCCAGCATCATGATATTATTACCCGTAGTAGCATAAATCGTATGTGGCGATACAGTAACATCAAAAAAGGAACGAAATGGAAGGTGTTCCCGAAAAGCTCCAATTGGGATTTGTGCGTAAAGGCCGGAAAATTCTCCAAATATTAAAAAGGAAACGAGAAGAAGTATCCAATTATAACTGTATGTTTGTTTCATGTTATTAAGATTATCTTTTACCATTAACGATACAATTCTTGATTTGTTTTAATTTTCTTCAATCCAATAATAGAAATTGCTGAAACTGCAAAACTAATTAAGACAACTGCCGTCAATACGTAGAAAAAATCGGCAGGTTGCATTAAAACCGGATAGTGACTAATGATATAACTACCTGTATCGGGTCCCAACTGAATCAGTTTAAAAGTTTGCTGTATCCAACATAAAAGGGATCCTATAAAAAGTCCGGCTAATCCACCAATCAGTGAAATAAGCACTCCCTCAGTCAAAAAAAGCGTATGAATTTGGGATGGTTTCATCCCCATCGTAGTCATAATCTCAATATCTTCTCTCTTTTCCACAATCAACATCCCAATCACACCAATGATGTTAAAAAGAGCCATCAAAATTACAAAAGAGAGAATAATAAAGATGATCAGTTTTTCAGATTTCATCGTTTTAAAAAGCAATTCTTCCTGTTCATATTTATTTTTTACAACAAATTGATCTCCAACGATTTTCTGAATCTGTTTCTGTTCCGAAAAAGAGGTTGATTCCTCTTTTAAAAAGATTTCCAAGGAGGTTATTTCATTTTCATGGAGTGTTAACTCTCTGGCAAACTCAATTGGAACAAAAACATATTGCTCATCATATTGAGTATGAGAGAGAAATACTCCGGCAGCGGGCAAATAGAGGGTATTGAACGACTCCAACGGATTGGAAAGATTTTTGCGGGTTCTATTTGGGTAATAGAACTTGATCAACTCGATTTGATTGAGGTTCAGGTCTAGCGTCCCTGCTACGTACGCGCCCAGAACAACGGATTCCCTCCCCCCTTTATTTAAATTAAAAAAACCATCATAAAGAATAGTGTCAATACCTGTTCGTTGAGGGTAAGCAGAATCCACTCCCTTCAGATGTGTCAATGCTTGCTTTTCACCTAAAGAGAGGAGCACCATGTCGGAAAACACCACTTCAACAGATTTTACCGACTTAATTTGCTCTAATTGACTGATATTTATCAAATTAGGATCAAACACCTTACCTTGTTTAGGGAGAATCACATAGTCGGGATTAAACTGATTAAACGATTTCTCCACCAAATCTTGCAGACCATTAAAAACGGAAAGAACAATAATCAGGGCAGCTGAACTGACCATAATCCCAATCATCGAAATGAGGGAGATAACATTAATAAAATTGTGTTTTTTCTTAGAAAACAGGTATCTTTTGGCAATAAAAAAAGGGAGTTGAAAATTATATTTTCGCACCGTTTACTCTTTTAACAGGTTTTCTATATTTTCGATATAATCCAATGAATCATCAAGATAGAACTCCAACTCAGGAATCACTCTCAACTGATTTCTCACTCTTTGTCCCAACTTATATCTAATCTCTTTAGTTCTGCTTTTAATCATTTGGAGGACCTCCTGAGGATCTTTCGCATTGAAAATTGAAAGATAAACCCGGGCGATAGAAAGATCTTTGGTAACAGTAGCTTTTGTTACCGTAATCATACAATTATAAACCGTAAGTTCATCAGCATGAAATATATCCGCCAATTCTACTTGAATTAATCTGCCTATTTTACTTTGTCTTGTCGATTCCATAATTCACTTTTATTTTTAAATCCAACACTAATACGAACAATTTGCAAAGTTATATAAAATTATTGAAAGATACTATTCTGGTTTTCAGAAACCTATAAGGATTTTTCAACATTTTTTAATATTTTTTATTATTTTTCAATTTTCTCCTATTCCTGTACTTCATTAGGAATAATACTGAGCCAGGAAATCACCTACAACAAAGAAACTACCGGAAATAAAAATGAAGTCATTAGGTTTAATTTTTGACCTGAGATATTGAAAAGTTTCATACACCGATGGGGAGTAGATGGTACTATTCAACCCCTCTTTTTGAAAAAATATGAGCAGTTTTTCAGGATCTAAAGCTCTGGAAATAGGTGCTTTACAGAGATAATATTGAAAATCGCGGGGTAAAATATCCACAATATGGGTCAAATCTTTATCATCCACAAAACCCAGGATTGCATATTTTGTTTCAGCTTCAATAGCATTCAATTGAGGAACAATGAGTTGAAAAGCATCCTGATTATGTCCCACATCACAAATCACCAGCGGTTTTTCACTAATTTGTTGCCATCTTCCTATTAAATGAGTGTTTTCCACCCAATTTTGTATTGATTGCACCAATTTATTCTCCTTGATTTTCAGAATTGAGTTCAATAATTCGACTGCATGAATGAAAGTATTGATATTTTTAAGCTGATAACCACCGGAGAGCGGCAACTCTATATAGGGATAAAGCACCTGCCCATATTTTTTAATACGAATTGCCATTTTCGAAGAATCCAAACTCTGTACCTGTTCCACTTTCAACTGTTCTGTTGTGGTATAAAGAGGTGCATTTTGACGTGTTGCAACCGCCTGAAAAACAGGTAAAGTTTTGGGGTTGGGTTCTCCAATTAAGACCGGAGTTTCAGGTTTTATGATTCCCGCTTTCTCCATAGCAATCTTAGGCAATGTATTCCCCAATAACTGTTGATGATCTAACCCCACGTTGGTAATAATCGACAAAACGGGTTGAATTATATTGGTCGCATCCAGTCGACCTCCCAATCCGGTTTCTATAATGGCAATATCAACCTCCTGATTGGCAAAATAATCAAAAGCAAGAACGGTAGTAATCTCAAAAAAAGAGGGTTCTATCGGATCAATTTGGGATTGATATTTTTTAAAAAAATGAATTACCTCCTCTTCTGATATAGAAGCTCCATTGATTTTAATTCTTTCTCTAAAGTCGACCAAGTGAGGTGAAGTAAAGAGTCCTGTTTTGTAATTTAATTCCTGAAAATAGGAGCTCAACAAATGGGCAACAGAGCCTTTACCATTGGTTCCGGCAACGTGAATCGCAAGCAGTTTATCTTGAGGATTTTCTACCATTTGAGCCAGCTCCTCAATATTTTCCAATCCTTCTTTATAGGCACTGCTTCCCTGTTTATGATACATTGGATAACGGGCAAATATATCCTCAAGAATTTGATGATAATCCATAACTATCAACAATAAATAAACGGGTTAAGGTTTAAACTCAATAATTCTCAACTCCTCTTTTCCCGGTTCATATCGGGTATTCCTCGCACGAGTTACACACTCATTCCGAATTGTAGCAGAGGTTATTGTTGTAGAGTATTTGGGTGTAGAAATCACTCTGGCATCACGTATTGTTCCATCTTTATTAACATGGACTTCAACATAAACAATTCCCTCCTCTTTAATTGTCATATCGGGAATCTTCAGCATTTTCCTTTTTCCTGTGCCATAACCAATTCCTCCACCCATACCACCTCCATCACCCAAACCAATTCCACTGCCTCTTCCCTGTCCTACACCTGTACCTGTACCACCGCCTGTGCCACCACCCATACCGGGACGAAAAACAGCATTTGGGTCAGGTTTTGGAGTTTGTACAGCAGGTGTTGTTGTTTGAGTTTGTTGCACCGGATTTGTAAATACTGCGGGTTGATTATCCACATTTTGAGTTTGTACATTTTGCGAAGCAGAAGGTACCTGATTGGATTTCACTTGAGCTTGATTTCCACCACCGCCGCCACCGCCGTCCCACTCGGAGAGTTCAACATAAATCATCTTTTTAGGTGGAGGGGGGGGATCCTCATATTTAAAACCGTACAAAGAAAACAACAATAGCGAAAGAAGCGTTACCACGGTTGAAACGCTCAATGCTATTCGTTTATGTTTCTTTTCAGTAGGAATCATATTTTATTCTTTAGCTTCAGTTGCAAATATTAATTTAAAGCGATCCGCTTCTTCAAATTGTTCATTCAATTGATTAAGGATATCCCATAAAGTTACAACAGCTTGAACAGGAACCTGAGCATCCGCACGTAAAACAATCAACTTAGGGGTTGATGTATCTCCGGGAGTAACTTGATATTGTTGAGCAGCTTCCAGTAAACGTGGCATCATCTCCTCTACCGGAACCGGTTCTCTATTTCCTCCTTGTGGATTGACATAATAGTTGCTTAAAGAGTCTATATATACCTCTATATTCTTTGCCACCAAATGCTTAGACGAATCACTTCTGGGTAGATTAATTGAAATTGCATTAGGGGAAACAAGAGTGGAGGTGATCATAAAAAAGATCAACAAAAGAAAAACCAAGTCAGACATAGATGTAGCACTAAAAGAAGAGCTAATCTTATTTTGCATTTTGAGACCCATAATTTTTCATTTTTTTAGATTTCACGATTATAACGGTTCATGGAGCAGATCCATGAATTCGGTTGTTTTGGCTTCCAAAACATAAACCACAGAAGAGATTCTGGTAACAATCACGTTATAGAGGATATAAGCAATAACCCCTACAATTAACCCTGCAATAGTAGTAATCATTGCGGTGTAGATCCCTCCTGCCAAATCTGCAATATTTACGTTATTGGCATTGGCTTCCATATTGTGGAATGCAACAACCATCCCGACAACAGTACCCAAGAAACCCAACATCGGTGCGGCACCGGCAATGGTTGCTAAATAGGGTACACTTTTTTCCAATCTTTGAATCTCCAATTTCCCTGTATTTTCAATTGCTGTTGCAATATCTTCGAGAGGTTTTCCAATTCTTGTGAGTCCTTTTTCAATCATTCTTGCCAATGGAGTGTCATTTCCCTTACACAAAGCTAAAGCAGAATCCACCTTTCCATCATGAATAAAATCTTTAATATTATTCATAAAGTTGCGTTCCTCCTTGGATGCTTTGTTTAAAGTTAGCCACCGCTCAACAAAGATATAAATAGCTAGGAAAAACATGATATAGAGCGGAATCATGATCCACAAACTATTGGGGTCAAATATAAAGTTAATGAACTTTAACTCTTTAACAACAGGTGCGGCAGCTTCTACTCCGGCAGCATCAGCAATTTGTAAAAAAAACAAACTTTTCATACGACAAAATATTATTCAAGCAAAAATACAGTTCTTATCTCTTTTTTTATGGATAATATAACGTTTTTTCCTAACAGATTATTGTTAATATTCTTTCCCTCCATTATTTAGCTATTTTAAATTAAAGTTGTATTTTTGTTGTTTATATTGATTATCTATTTTTTCCATGGCAAAATCCAAAAATACACGATTCCATCCATTGTCAGACAGGCCTGCAAAGAACAGTGTTACGGTTTATCGGAAGAGCAGTCCGAAAAAGGGCAAAAAAAGCAATCAGAACGGGAAAAAGTTCTTTGCTTTTTGGACTAGTCAAAAGATGATTCAGGTGTATGGTATCTTGATTCTTGCTTTTTCTCTTTATCTTTTTACTGCCATACTGAGTTCCTATTTTGTATTTCAAAATGATGCACATCTCATCGCTACTCACACACCCGGAATTAAGAACATAACAGGAAAAGTGGGTGCCTATTGTGCATATTATATCGTTCAATTCACTTTTGGGTTTTTCTCTATCGGTTTTTCATTTTTACTTTTTATTTGGGGATTATATTTAGCGTTTAGAAAAAAAATCGCACCTATTCTTTCTACTTCCCTCACTACTATTATCACCATGGCATGGCTTTCAACTTTATTGGGAACTTTCTTAGTTAATGGAGATTGGGAGTACATTTCAGGTTTTTTTGGGAACTATTTAGCTAGTCAAATGTTGCTCAAAACCGGTATATGGGGAACAATATTGATTCTTTTAGCCTCTTTTCTCATCATTTTAATTCTTTTTTACAATATTTCTCCTGCAAAAAGCTATCAAGTTGTTGCCGACTCTCTTCCCAAAAAGAGAACAAATGGGGAAGATGGAGAAAAACAAGAGTCTCAATCATTTTCTTGGTTCAGAAAAAAGAAGAGTTCAAAGAAGGAGGAAAAGTCTGAAGATATTAAACTGCCTGAGCTCTATATTGAAGATAGAAATAAGTTAACAGATGAGTATGACACCAATAAAATCATTTTTGATGATCATACTTCCGACAATAAACAACCGACTTCTTCTCAGGAATCCCAAGTTGATTTCGAAATCGTTTCACCAACTTCCAAATCTGATGATACGATTCAATTTCCTTTAAATCAAGGGGGGGAGGAAGAGTATTTCGGCGAGGAGAATGGACTGGCTGATGGGGATGATGAGCCGCTCTTTACCGAACACTTGGAGGATTATGACCCTCACTTGGATCTCTCCTTTTATCAATTCCCAACCAGCGACCTATTGAATGAGTACGAAAATCAGGAAATTGACATGTCATTGGTAAACAAAGAGTTGCATGAAAATAAAAACAATATTGTCCGTACACTCGATAATTTCAAGATCAAAATCAAAAAGATATCCGCAACTATTGGACCTACTGTTACATTGTACGAAATTATACCGGATGATGGAGTACGCATCTCCAAGATTAAAAACTTAGAAGATGACATTGCATTGAGTTTGTCGGCATTGGGGATTAGGATTATCGCACCCATTCCCGGCAGAGGAACTATTGGGATTGAGGTCCCCAATAAAAATCCTCAAATGGTTTCCATGAAAAGTATCATCGAGTCAGAAAAATTTCAAAATAATAAGTTTGACTTACCCATCGGGTTAGGGAAGACTATCAGCAATGAACCTTTTGTAGTGGATTTAGCTAAAATGCCTCACCTGTTGATGGCCGGAGCAACCGGACAAGGAAAATCGGTAGGACTCAACGCAATCATCACTTCCCTACTCTACAAAAAGCATCCTTCGGAGTTGAAATTGGTTCTTATTGATCCTAAAAAGGTTGAGTTCACGCTCTACTCAACCATAGAAAAGCACTATTTAGCCAAATTACCGGATACAGAGGATCCTATCATTACCGACTCCAAAAAAGTGATCCAAACTCTCAACTCTTTATGTGTAGAGATGGATCAACGATATGATCTGCTCAAACTGGCCAAAACCAGAAATATCAAAGAGTACAATGCCAAATTTTGCAGTCGGAAACTCTCTCCGGCATTGGGACACCGTTATTTACCTTATATCGTACTCATTATCGATGAGTTTGGGGATTTGATCATGACTTCAGGAAGGGAGATTGAAACACCGATTGCACGCCTAGCCCAGTTGGCACGTGCTATCGGAATCCACTTGATTATTGCAACTCAAAGACCTTCAGTCAATATTATCACAGGAATTATCAAAGCCAACTTCCCATCCAGAATTGCTTTCCGTGTATCTTCAAAAATCGACTCCCGAACTATTTTGGATGGCAATGGTGCCGATCAATTGATTGGAAAGGGTGATATGTTGCTCTCTACGGGAAGTGATTTGATTCGTCTGCAATGTGCATTTGTGGATACACCTGAAATTGAAAGGGTTACTCAATTTATTGAAGAGCAGCAATCCTACCCCGATGCTTATATGCTACCGGAATATGATATGGAAGAAAATAAAGGATTGGAAGATGATATGAGTTCTATTGACGAGATTGATCCGCTCTTTATGGATGCAGCCACACTCATTGTCCAAACACAAATTGGATCCACTTCCAATATTCAACGAAAAATGAAGTTAGGGTATAACCGGGCAGGACGTATCATGGATCAATTGGAAGAGTTTGATATTGTGGGGCCCTCAATTGGTAGTAAAGCCCGTGAGGTTAAGGTTAGATCTGAAGAAGAATTAAGACAAATTTTTATCAGAATGGGCTTATTTGATTAAACAGAACCTAAAAAGCAGAGTCTATACAGATAGAAGGTTAATAAATTGACAAGAAAATGAAAAAAACAATCATCAGTTGGATCGCTTTAATCTCCTTTAGCCTTTTGTTATTCACATTAAAAGGACAAACAACTGTGGATAAAGATCAGGGTGCAGGAACTATCCTGGAGGGTGTACTGGCAAAATATGACTCTTACTCAACCATGAATATAGATTTTCAGTTTCAGACTAAAAAGGAGAAAAAAACAGTCTCATCTTTAACGGGTAAACTGATTATCAAAAAAGAAAAATATCATGCTTCTTTAGATGGAGATATCTACGCTTGTGATAAAGAGAGTGTATGGAATTATCAAAAAAACGGGAATGAAGTGAATATTTACGAGTATGATGAAGCAGATATTCCCATTTTCCATCCCACTAAATTTTTAGCCCATTGGAAAAAGGAGTTTAAAGCTCGTTTTATCCGAGAGGAGACAAAAAATGGACGCATATTGCAAATCATTGACCTGATCCCCCTTAAAAATAATAGTTACTATAAAATCAGAATCTATATTGATAAGAGTAAAAAAGAGGTAACCCAAACGGAAATTCACGATAAAGACAATACGATCTATTTGTACAAAATTACAAAATTGGTTCCTAATGGAACTATTAATGACCAAATTTTTAGCTTTAAAAAAGAGCAATATCCCGGTGTTGAAATTAATGATATGCGCTAATGAATTTAAAATTTAAACTGATCCTTTTTACTCTTTTGGGTGTCAGTGTTACTTCGTGTAGCATTACGACAAACTTAAATAAAAACGAGTCAGTTTTAATAAAAAACAGTGTTACCATTAAAGATGCCAAACCGGATGAGTTTTATGATTTAATCGATTATGTACGACCGATTCCCAATAAACGGTCAATGGGAATTTTTCTAATAAAACCTTATTTATACGCAAATAATCAACCTATTACCGACTCCATTACCGGTGAAGTTATCAGCGATGGTAAAGTCAGACAATGGTTGAGAAAGCACGGTGAAAAGCAGGTTTTGTATGACACACTCAATGTCATCTACTCGGTCAATCAACTCAATTCAGTATTAAGGCAACGAGGTCATTTTGATGCTCATGTCATTCCTGAGGTTATTTCTCGTCGTGAACAAATTGTAGCAGTTAATTATCATGTGTATACTAACCAACCCTATTATATAAGAGATGTTGACTTCCAGGTTGAAATTACGGAGTATAAAAGAATTGTCATGCAGGACACTGCGCAATCTCTGATCAAAAAAGGGATGAAGTATGATGAAAAGAGATTGATTCAAGAAAAAAACAGAATCCTCTCCTCCATTCGAAATGAGGGCTATTACCACGCATCTAATTCGATTATTACGATAGAGGTGGACACCACCAATTCACAACTTTTACGAAATAAAGAAGGTTTTCCAACTGTTGCAATCAGCATAAAGCTCAATTTTGATCGAATTCAAGATTCGGAAACAAAAAACAAACACCAATTCAAATATTCCTTTGACAAGGTTTACATATATACCAACTATGATCCCAGGTATGAAACCGGATCAGTTATGATGGATACCACTTTAATCACTGATACCAGGGAATATGGTGATCCTACTCACTACTATTACATCACTCCCGTAATGATCAACAAAAAGGGAAAATTAGTGCATATAAACGATTTTAGATATTCCGTAATCAACAATTCCATCTATACCAAAAAAGGGTACCCCTACTCACAAGAAGCCTATAATCACACCTACAAAAGACTCAAAGACCTTAATAATTTTAATATTATCAACATCTCGTTTGAAGAGCATGTTTCCGATTCGGATTCCCTCTTAAAAAGAGGAAAAGTTAACACTATTTACAAATTAACTTTAAATAAACCTTGGGGGATTAAACCACAATTGGAAATACGCACCGATTTGAGCAGTTTTTCATGTACTTATTTCGACAGAAACCTCTTTAAAGGTGCTGAATATTTGAATATCAGTGGGTTTGTTAATGTACTGTACTACAATTGGTTGAATAATTTAATAGGGAAAGAAGTCAACGAATCTAAAGTGTATGGCGAATACGGGGGATCCGTTTCTTTGGATCTTCCTTACTTTCTCATCATCACCACTCCCAGAGATAACTACAAAAAACAGTATCGAACTTCCATTAAGCTCGGAGGAAGCTACTCTGAACTTTTCTCCAGATTGATGTTATTCTCTAATTTTTCTTATCATTGGGGAATACCCTCTGCCCTATTTCACACCTTCACACCACTCGATGTCAGCACAATTGATAGTCGGGGAACACGAAACGCTATGTTAATCACCTCATATCCTGATAGTTACCAAAGAAAGTTTGACAAATTTATCCTCATAGCTTTCAAATATGGCTTGAGTTACACTCACTCTAATGATTCTAAAAAACGGAAGATATTTATTTCAAGTATGTTTGAATCTGTAGGACTCACTCTTTCAACCATCAATTATTTTGTTGATATAGAAAATAGATGGAAAATCTTGGATCAGTTTAACTACAGTGCTTTTGAACGTCTCGATTTTACAATTCGTTATTTGAAATTCATTTCCAATAAAAGTTCTTTTGCAAGCAGATTACATATAGGTTTTGCTATTCCTTTGTATAATAGTGCTGTTATCCCCTTTGAAAAGAGTTTTTTTGCCGGTGGTTCAAACAGTATGAGAGGATGGACATTCCGTCAATTGGGTCCGGGGAGTTATCATTCCGAATCCTATATAGAGAAAACGGGAGATATCAAATTGGAATTCAACCTGGAATATAGGGGTACTATCTATAAAATCGTCAAATACGGTATTTTTGCCGACTTTGGAAATGTATGGTTAAGTAAGCCCTACGCCGAAATGGAAAATGCTGATTTTGCCTTTCATCGTTTTTATAAAGAGATTGCTACCGCTGTAGGTGCAGGTATACGTCTTGACTTTTCATTTTTTGTCTTGCGTTTTGATTATGGTCTGCCTATTTATGATCCCACAGTCGGGGATGCCCATTCCCGATGGATTAACAAAGCGTGGATGACTGACAAGACCTGGCATTGGGCGCAAGGATTACAATTTGGGATTAATCATGCTTTTTAAGAACGATTTTATCTCCTTATTAATCAATGAGTTCCCTTACCTCATGACGCAAAGTCAGGAGGAAGCCATTGAAAAAATAGTTGATTTTTTATTTAAGAAGGGAGAGCGCCGTTTTTTTATACTCAGAGGATATGCCGGTACAGGAAAAACCAGTTTAGTCAGTGCTTTAGTTAAAACATTTGTTCAAAACCGACGCAACATCATTTTGTTAGCACCCACCGGAAGAAGCGCCAAGGTGTTTTCATCCTACGCCAACACAGCAGCTTATACCATCCACAAGGTGATCTATTCCGTCCAAAACATGGATGGAAAACTTGTCATGCGGCGAAAGATTAATCAACTGTCCAATACCCTTTTTATTGTGGATGAAGTCTCCATGATTGCGCAATATCAGCATCGGGAGGATTATTATCCGGTAGGAAATCTATTGGAAGATCTGGTTCAGTTTGTATTTGAAGGAAAAAATAACAAGTTGATTTTCGTGGGTGATGATGCGCAGTTGGCTCCCATTCATGAGACTGAAAGCAAAGCATTAAATCTCTCGTTTATGAACGATTATTTTGATTTACTAGGCGAAGAGTATACCCTCACCGACATTGTGCGCCAAGAGGAGGAATCCGGCATATTGGTCAATGCCAACCTGTTAAGACAAGTCATCAAAAAAGAGAAAGTTGAAAAGATTCGCTTTTTATGTGACACTTACCCCGACTTTATAAAAGTGGATGGAATCGATCTGGAAGAATTATTACATCAGCTTTATTCCAATTACAGTGTCGATGACATTATTATCATCACCCGTTCAAACTGGAGAGCCAATCTGTTTAATCAGGAGATCCGGAATAGAATTTTGTTCAGGGAATCGTTGATCAATGGCGGAGATTTGATTATGGCAGTCAAAAACAACTACTTCTATCTGAGTGAGGATCATGAATTGGGATTTATTGCCAATGGAGAGATGATGGAGGTTCAAAAGGTGGTTAGAACCGAGGAGATGCACGGCTTTCAGTTTGCCGATCTGATGGTGCAACTGTGTGATTATCCTGACTTTCCCCCTTTTGAGATTAAGGTAATTTTGAACACCCTTTTGTCCACATCCTCGGCACTTACTTTTGAGGAATACAATGCGTTGTATGAGTCAGTTTCACTGGATTATGCCGATATTACCGGCATAAAAGAGCGCATGAAACTCCTCAAAGAGGATCCCTATCTGAATGCCGTTCAAATCAAGTTCTCGTACGCCGTTACCGGACACAAATCTCAAGGTGGTGAATGGAGCGTTGCCCTGATCGACTTTGTCCTTTTCCAAGATGAAGAGTTGACCATAGAGCATCTACGTTGGCTTTACACCGCGATAACCAGAGGAAAGAAAGAGGTGTATCTCATTAATTTTGACGAAATATAATAACTGCTTCAATTACGAATTACGAATTACGATTCCTAAATTTAGAATTCAGAATTTAGAATTTAGAATTAATTTTCAGGAGTTTATACTCAATATAGATTCTTTATATTTCTAATTTCTGATTTCTAATTTCTAAATTTAAATAATTGGGGGGCAGAAAAAATTTCCCTTTTTAGAATTTTTATTTCCCCACTCTGGAAAATTTTCCATTTTTGATATGGAGTGTGAATTACGAATTACGAATTAGACCTCCCCTAGCCCCTCCAAAGGAGGGGAACAACCTACATTTTTTTGAAAAAATCTTCCGTAGAGCACCCCCTCCTTCGGAGGGGGCAGGGGGAGGTCACAAAATG
>JAKPTX010000123.1 GCA_029570835.1 Bacteroidota bacterium | reverse complement strand
TTTCCGCAAACCACTCCCGGAATATTTCACAGATGCTGAAATCCGGATTTCTTTCCTTAGTCATAAGACACCTCTCGTTTATTTTATAAATAATATAGGTAGCAACCAGTTCCAAAATGAAAAACCTCCCCAAAATGAACGCGTTCACTTCACGGAGGCTAACTTTTTCAAACCTCATAGGGTCTGTGTATGATTACCGGTCCGATATTCACCCAGGCATAACTGTCGCTAAACTAACTATCCTTTATTTCCTTTCCGTTCATCTGCGGCATAATTTCATCTTGGTAAAACCAGCCTTCTTCCAATTCCTGATTCTTTGGTCTGATCAGAGCTTCCAGGAAAGATTCCTTAACCGCCCTTCCATAGGCGTATTTCCCGAATCTGCTGTAAATGTCCGGGATAAAGACCGCCCGTTTCTTTCCCATCACCGCTAAAAGCTTGTCGCCCAATGTTGGCTCTGGAAATATAATGGTCATCTCTCGTTACCTCCAAAATAAAAAAGGTCTCCTTGAGTTTGCTGATTACTCAGGGAGACCAACTTTTCCAGATCTCTTAGGGCCAGTTTGTGTCTATCGGGCGGATAGATTCACTGGCAACATTTGATATTAAAATACTACTAATAATGAAGGATGTCAAATAAAAATTTTTTTTTACAACACTCCATTGTGCATGAGATTAGTAACATTTTATAGAATCAATTAAGTTTCTTAATCCTAGTTTCCTGTATGATTTATCGATTTCTTCTCTGTATTGCCTCGCATTTAAAACACTATCATTACATATGTTTCTCATATGTAAATGACGTAATCGTCGTAACATGTAATGATTAAGTCTCTGTGCCTGATTACATATTTGACCTGAATCTAGCTCCGATGGAAGTTTGAACAGTTCATGAATGCCATATAATCTCGAATGATGCCATTCGTTGTTTTTGAAGTAAAAACCAAATAGACTATTAAGTTCCCGGATGATATTTTTTATTTTCTTATTTGTCGGTATTTCTTCAGGTAAATTATATGTTCTAAAATCTCCACCCTCGGTATACATTTTAATTCTCTCTCGTATCTTATTTAAAGTTTTATACCTGATTCGAACGACGATATTTTCATTTTCAATAGAATAGTTAAATCCACAAAAGTCAATGCCTGGATCATGAAAACTGCCAATAAAACCTTTATCATTGTCGGTATTAAAAATGAAGTTGACCTGATACCGCGCATCATAAATCGATGAAGTCTGCTTAGCTCGGTGGAGTTCACATTTATCTCCAGCTTTGTCTTTTATAATAGATCCAAGTGTTTCTTCAATTTTTGCGTAGTCATTTTTATCTTTTAAACAAAACACAAAGTCCTCCCCCGAACGGACAAAAGGTACAGGGATTCTATTAACCACTTCATGTTCAATTTGTGAGAGAGTTAACTCAGCTAACAATTGATTTAAGGGACTTCCGCTGGATTTGTGTTGTGGAATCTTTTGATAGGATGACAGCAAATTGTTTATTAGAACAATATCTTCTGTATCTATGTGCTTGTCTAATAGCCTAAGGAGAGTATTTTTTGCCTTTTCCAAATCAAATGATTCACCAAACTTTTTAATGTCGGTAGAGTAATAATAAGTCCATTCTTGCAAGAAAGCCTTTTTTAGAAGCGCAGAAGTCACCTGAATATTTTTTATTCGGGATTTTACGGGGATTAACTGTTTATCTTGATTTAGTCTTTCTTTAATACAGCGTGTGACCAATAAATGGATTAAATGATCAACTCTGTTTAAGATGATAAGCTGACGGTAATCATCTTTTTCATTGGGCAGTTTCTTTGTTACTTGAGGGCCATCATTATCAATGTCTTTTTTTATCCACAATACTTGAATTCGTCCATGTTTGTAATTTTCACACAATGATATTATTACGTTCCTCACAAACCCAAACATGTGTTGAATTGAAGCGGGATAGATTACTTCATTATCTTGAATAACTATTCCATATCGTTTTCCAAACCGGTAAGCACTTGGCGTACCCTTTTGTAACCGTTCTTTTATGAACGTATCATAGGAATCTAAGTTGATTAATGGTTTAAAGATTTTCATAAAAAGGAAGGACACCCCTATAGGTTTTTTCACTTCACTTAATAAACGCTTTTGAAATAAAAAAGTAAACCCCAAGGGTGTTGCCTTCCTGTTCTGCTAGCCATCAACCCTCTCCCTCAATTCTTTGCCCACCTTGAAAAATGGCAGTCTTTTTGGTTTTACCGAAACAGCATTTCCTGTTCTTGGATTTCTACCATCATAAGCGCCATAATTTCTAACGATGAAACTTCCAAACCCCCGAATTTCTATTCTGCCGCCATTTTTGAGTTCATTGGTAAAACCATCAAAGACGAGGTTCACGATGTTATAAACTTGTTGATTCGTCAGATTATGCTTCTTCGCAAGAGCATCCATCAAATCTGATTTTTTCATGTCCGACCCCACACAAGAATCATTTATTGTGTTTGCTTACCCAACTGATCCAACCGTGCCCTTATACATCCCACCAACGTTTTCAAATCCTTTTCCGGCAACGTCAGCAGGAACGAAAGATCCATATCCGTTTTCAGCAGTTTCTTGATGATTTCCAGCAGCGCGGCGTTATCTATCTCACCACCCATGACTTTGACCTCTGTTTATTCAGGATAGAAGTGATCACTATATACATTAATAACAA
>JAKPTX010000121.1 GCA_029570835.1 Bacteroidota bacterium | reverse complement strand
CAGGGAGATAAAAAAAAGTATTGACACTCCCATAGCAGTGATCACAAACAGCACACTGTTAAGCTTTGAAGAGGTGAGAGATGATCTTATGGACGCTGATGTTGTATTGCCATCACTCGATGCTGCATCTGAACAAATGTTTCAATGCATCAACAGGCCACAGCCAGGTATCAACCTGATAGAGATAATAGACGGTATCAAGGTATTTCGAAAATGTTATAGAGGATTGATTTGGTTGGAAATTATGTTAATTAAAGGCATGAATGACTCATCAGAAGATCTGAGAAAAATGCGTGACATACTATATGATTTGAACGTAGACAAGATTCATCTGAACACCGTTACGAGACCACCATGCGAAAGTAATACAGACCGCATGGAACGGGAGGAATTGGAACAAATAAGAAGTTTTTTTGGAGATAAATGTGAAGTCATTTCTCCATTTGAAAAAGATGGTAGTATCCACAAACATTATGAGGACTGGGTGGAAACACTTCTCGATATTTTAAAAAGAAGAGCCCTTACTTTACGTGATATAGTTGCGATAACCGGCGTGAAATCATCTGTTATTAAAAAAACACTACGTAGTATGCAAAAAAAAGGGTTGATAAAAGATTATTACTCGGGTACAGAGGTTTATTATATTACCGCAGGCTCATGAAAAATAGAAAATCATGAGACATTTAGTGTTGACAAAATGCCCAACGAGAAATTACTATAAATCTTCATTTTAGGAAATTTAATGGAAAATCTTCGAGAGTGGCACAAAGAAAGGATAATGGAAAGAACCGTAAAGGCTCTTTTGTCTAACTATTTTGATGCCCATTTTTTTACTGACAGAACATCACTCCTGGAGTCTATCATGTATCATGTTTATCCTGGAATGACGATTGGCATTGGTGGATCACTGAGCATAAGAGGGATAGGACTCCTTGAGAATCTTGCACAAATTGATGTGGAGGTTCTGGATCATTGGAAACAAGGATTAACGAAAGAAGATATTGATGTAATAAGGCTAGCTCAACTCACGTGTGATCTTTTTTTGTCGAGCGCAAACGCAATCACAGAGAAAGGTGATATTGTTAACATTGATGGCTCCGGTAACCGAGTTAATGCAATGACTTTTGGACCAAAAAAAGTCATCATTATAGCAGGATATAATAAGATAACACCAGATATCAGCTCGGCTTTAGATCGTATAAAAAGAATTGCTGCTCCCCTCAACGCCAAAAGGTTGAATATGCCCCTTCCATGTGCTGAAACTGGATATTGCCACGATTGTAAAGTTGAAGCAAGAATCTGCAGGATTACATCGATAATACAGAGAAGGCCGATTGGTACTAACATATCGGTTTATCTGATAAATGAAGAATTAGGTCTATAAGGGGGAAAGAAATGAAAATACAAAGGGCTATCATAAGTGTGTCTGACAAAACCGGTCTTTCTGAATTAGCTCTCTGCCTCAAAGAGTTTAATGTAGAGGTATTGTCTACGGGTGGCACCAAAAAATACCTTGACGGAATAGGGGTAAACCCTGTTGAAGTAAGTTCTTATACGGGTTTCCCTGAAATCATGGATGGAAGAGTTAAGACCCTACATCCTAAAGTTCATGGTGGTATATTAAACATCAGAGATAATGCTGATCATCAGGCTGCAATGAAAGCCCACAACATAAAACATATCGATATGATTGTAGTGAACCTTTATCCCTTTAAGGAAGTCATCAGTAAGGGTTGCAAGTTTGAAGAAGCAATTGAAAACATTGATATCGGTGGTCCTTCTATGATCAGGGCGGCAGCGAAAAACTTTAAGTTTGTGACCGTTGTCGTTGATCCTGCTGATTATCCCAATATCATTGAGAGCATAAAGACAAATAATGGTGAAACAACAGAGGAACTAAGATTCTACCTTGCCATGAAAGTTTTTTATCTGACTGCAGATTATGACAAGGCTATTTATACTTATCTGTCAGAAATAAAGTCTTGAGAGGATTGGATGATGAAAGTTTTGATAATAGGTGGTGGGGGCAGGGAACACGCGATAGCATGGAAGATATCACAATCAAAAGGAGTGCAATCGATTTTTTGTATTCCTGGTAATGGTGGAATTTCCGAGATTGCTGATTGTGTTGATATTAACCTCCAAGATCTCGATGGGCTTGTCAAGTTTGCAAAGCGCGAGCACATAGACCTTGTTGTGGTTGGCCCAGAGAATCCACTTGCAATAGGCATTGTGGATTATTTCGAGGAACACGATATTCCCATTTTTGGGCCGCGAAAAAAGGGCGCACAGATTGAAGCAAGCAAAATTTTCGCAAAAGAACTAATGGATAAATACGATGTACCGACTGGCTCTTTCCGTATTTTTAGTGACTTCAAAGATGCCAATAGGTATGTGAACGAAATTGGAGCTCCATACGTAATTAAAGCTGATGGATTGTGTGCGGGAAAAGGTGCCTATGTTATAAAAAATAATGATGTGGGAAAGGAAGTATTAAAAAACGTTATGGTGAATAAAATTCATGGTGAGGCAGGGGAACGGGTAATTGTGGAACAGTTTCTTTCTGGAATAGAAGCATCGTATATTGTGTTCACTGATGGTGAATCTATACTCCCAATGCTCGCCTCACAAGACCATAAACCGCTTCTCGATAATGATAAGGGACCGAATACAGGTGGAATGGGGGCTTATACGCCTATTCCTTTTATTGATGATGGAATGGAGGATGAGATCAAAACTGGCATTATGAAACGAACTATCAATGCTATGAAAAACGAAGGCGCAGATTACAAAGGGGTACTATACGGAGGGCTCATGTTAATGGATGATAAAAAACCCTATGTAATAGAGTTTAATGCCCGTCTCGGTGACCCTGAAACGCAGCCCCTCTTATTCAAAATGGAAAACGATATTGTACCTATATTTCAGTCATGCATAGAAGGTACATTAAATGAATCAGAGGCTATTCAGTGGAAAGATGGGGTATCTGTATGTGTTGTGCTCGCGTCAAAAGGTTATCCTGAGAAAGCTGAAAAGGGGATGGTTATAAACGGCCTGGATGACCTCAAGGGAGATAAGGACGTCATGGTCTTCCACGCAGGGACAAAAAAGGTAGGAAATAATTTTTACACAGCAGGGGGACGGGTCCTCGGCATTACGGCAATAGGTCAAACCTACAGAGATGCTATGAGAAAGGTTTACGATGCAGTCTCATGTATACGATTCGATGGGATGCAGTATCGAAAGGATATTGGTGCTAAAGCAATTTCGTTTCATTGAAGAAGACAAAAAACTACTGTAATAATGAGTTCCAATAAAAACATGGGGGCGATCATGAAAAATGAATATAACGTAGCTTTGTTGCCTGGCGATGGTACAGGCCCAGAAGTCCTGGCTGAAGGAGTAAAAGTTGTCCAAGCTGCAAGCCATAAATTTGGATTCAACACAAAATTTACCAGGTACGATCTTGGTGGAGAACGTTTTAAAAAAACTGGCGAAGTGCTTCCAGACAGTATAATAAATGAATTAAGACAACATGATGCCATTTATCTCGGGGCAATCGGTCATCCTGAAGTTAAACCTGGTATCCTAGAAAAAGGCATTCTTCTTCGTCTGCGTTTTGAGCTTGATCAATATATCAACTTGAGACCGGTCAAGCTTTACGAGGGAGTCGACACGCCTTTAAAAAACAAGGGGCCAAAGGATATCGACTTCATTGTAGTCAGGGAAAACACAGAAGGGCTATACGCTGGAGCAGGGGGTGTTTTAAAAAAAGGAACCAAAGACGAAATTGCAACTCAGGAGTCAATCAATACAAGAAAAGGTGTTGAGCGGTGTATTCGTTTTGCTTTTCAGTATACTCAAAAAAGAAATAAATCAAAAAAGCTTACTTTATGTGGGAAGACGAACGTATTAACTTATGCATTTGACTTGTGGGAAAGGGCATTCTACGAAATTGCTAAAGAGTACCCGGATATATCTACAGATTATGCGCATGTAGATGCAACATGTATGTGGATGGTCAAGAATCCTGAATGGTTTGATGTTATTGTAACTGACAATATGTTCGGAGACATCATCACAGATCTTGGCGCGATTATTCAAGGCGGACTTGGTATTGCAGCTGGAGGAAATATAAACCCTGAAGGTGTTTCAATGTTCGAGCCAATGGGAGGATCTGCACCAAAATACACAGGAAAAAATATGATCAATCCCCTTGCGGCTATACTTGCCGGCGCAATGATGCTGGAGTTTCTTGATCAACAAGCGGCTGCAGATTCAATTGAAATAGCCGTCCAAAAAGCCCTTAAAAACAATGTAAGATCGCTGGATGCAGGAAAAATGGGTATGGGAACGAAAGAATTGGGTGATTTGATTGTTCAGAATATAGTTGATCAATAGGCAACCCGGTCACAAGGTCAGTGAAAAAAATGACATGAGGTGAACCAGAATGAAAATAGAGAAAATTGACCATATTTGCTTTGCGGTAAAAGATCTTGAGGATACAAAAAGGATTTATAGAGATGATTTTGGATTGGTGCCGGATTGCGAATATATCGCAGATTCAGAAAAAATCAAAGTTGCACGATATTATATAGGTGAAGTAGCCGTCGAGTTTATGGAGTCAACATCTCCCGACGGTGAGGTTGCAAAATTTATTGAAAAGAAAGGGGAGGGCGCTTTCCTAATATCATATAAAGTTGATGACTTGTCAAAAGCATTGGAAGAATTAAAGCAGAAAAATATAGAGCTAATCGACGAAAAACCCAGAGAACTGTTTGGGAACAGGTATGCTTTTATCCATCATCCAAACAAGTTGCACGGAGTATTGACAGAGCTTCTGGAAGGGGATTTTGATTTAAGTAAGTAATTGCTCCGAATAGTGAGGGTTATAAATGAGAGTATTGGTTGTAGGCGGTACAGGCAGTATGGGCCAGGGTGTTGCAAGAGATCTTATAAAACAAAGACAGATTGCGGCAGTCATTCTCGGTGATAAAAATACAGCTTTAAACAGATTACAACAGAAACTGCAAACAAGCGATAAAATTTCCCTTGCTAAAATTGATGTGAACAACCACAATAGTATGGTTGATGCAATCAAGAAGGTGGATGTTGTGATCAACTGTGCTGGTCCTTTTTACAAAACAGCAGTAGCAGTCGCCAAGGCAGCAGTTGAAGCTAAAGTAAATTATATTGATATTTGCGATGATTATGAGGCAACGGAAATTCTATTTGCCTCTAATATTGATAAAGCTGCAAAAGACGCAGACATTATCGTTTTAACAGGCATGGGATCAGACCCAGGCACGAACAATGTGCTCGTAAAGTGGTATGCTGACAAACTTGATCGTGTTGATGAGATCTATCTCTACTGGGTAATAAGTATTGCTGAGGTTTCAGGTGCAACCTGGGATCACAGCCTTCATATGATTCTGGGGAAAATACCACAGTATCTAGATGGAAAGCTCGAATACGTGGAAGGAGGTACAGGCGAGGAAATAGAGAAGTTTCTGGAACCGCTCGGAGAATGTGTTGTCAGTTATGTAGGCCACCCTCAGCCATTAACCATACCGAAGTACATTCAAGGTGTTAAAAAAGTGGTAATAAAAGGCGGACTCATGCCGTTATGGGTAGACAAACTAATAAAAGAACAGAAAGCCACAGGGCTTCTTAATAAGGAATACATTGAGTTAAATGGAACAAAAGTAGTTCCTTATGACCTAACATTGAAACTATGGGAGACAATTCCACAAAATAGGGATAAAGGACCTGCTTCCTCAGGTTTAAAAGTTATAGTAAAAGGTGAAAAGGATGGGAAACAGACAACATATACAGCTTGCGTTGTCGGAAGAATGGCGCCAGGTACAGGCCTTCCTGCCTCAATTGCCGCCCTCATGATTGGTGCCGGGGATGTTACAGTCAAAGGCGTCGTAGCACCCGAGGGTTGCATTAACCCCGCCAAGTTCCTTGCTGAACTAGTCAAGAGGGGTGCTAAAGTACATCAAACAGAAACAACCATTTCAATGCTATCTCTTTGATCGAAGTTTGTAAAATCTACAAAGGTTTTAAAAAAATCAAATTAATAAGATACTCAAGCAAAATGTTTTTGGCTGAAAAAGTATAGGTACCGATAAGAGATATTATGTTAACTATCGATTGTAACAGACCACAATTAAATTCTGTCTATTTTTGTTTGTGTTTCAGGAACCGATAAATTAATGAAATAATCTCTTTCCTTTTTTGAGAGTGATCGATATTCACCAGGTTTAAGACCACCCAATGTAACCGGACCGATACGAATTCGTTTGAGCTTTAAAACGGGATGATGAATTGAATAGCCAATTTTTCTTATCATTCTATTCTTACCCACATTAAGGATTACGTTATACCAGCTATTAGTATGAGATGTTTTTATGAAAGATATTTTTTTTATTTTATGGAGTGATCCTTCAATGGAGAAACCTTTCTGAACTTTAGCTAATAAATGATCTTCAAGTATTCCTTTAAACTTGACCAGATATTCTTTCTCAACACCATATTTGGGATGAGTTATTTTCTGTGCAAAATTACCGTCGTTTGTGAATAGTATTAAACCTTCTGAGTTATAGTCAAGTCTCCCAACCGGAAACAAATACGTTTTAACAGGAATCAATGATCTTGCATCGTGTCGATCTTTTTCCTTCACAAGATCAGATATATAGTTTATTGGTTTATTTAAGGCTAAGTAAATAAATTGAGAATATGGTATTACCTTATAATTATCGACAGTTACATTGTCAATGCAAGGTAATACCTTATAAAATGGTTCTAATATAGTACTATTATTAACTTTAACTCGTCCTGACTTAATAATAGTATCGCATTTCCTTCGTGATGCGATTCCTGAACTGGAGAGGAATTTCGATAGCCTTTCAGAAGGCATTAATCCTTAAAAAATTCTATTGACTTAGCAGCTTCTGTCTTAATGATTGTTTTCAAGAGTTGGGATTTTTTCTCAGTCACATCGTAGATTTTAAACTCTATATTATCACCTTCAAAGGAAGGGTTCAACATGACTTCTATGTAAATCGATGCATCTTTCTCAATTGAAAGAATAGCTTCCTTGTCAACATGTTTATCTGAAACATAGAGTTTCGGCTCCTTGGAGTTGAAAAAGTAACCTCGTCGAAATGATGCAAAGAGATTGTGAGTGCCTTTTGTCAGCAAAACAGGGGTTTCAGTTTTCCCCGCAAAATTAATGGATTGATTATCCAATTTAAATACAAAATCGACCGGACTTATAATATTGAAATTAGTTTTGTTGAGGTCAATTGCTTTATAGACATCTCTTCCTGCTTCATGATTGATAATAGACCTTTTCTCATCCTTTGGTGGCATATAATGAAATTCTTTAAGGGCAACCGTGCACGGTAGATATTCTTTTTTCGGTACTGGCTTATATGGTCTGATCACATCTTGGACACTGGCGACATCGAATGAACCAACAGGTATCTGAAATGAGATTTTTTCATCATTGAAATATTTGTCAAATTTATAAAAAGTAAAAGCTATATTTTCATTTTCTATTGCATATGATCCGATTATAAAAACATCAACTGCCAAGGTTTCCATAACCTCTGTCCTCAATCCATAGCTATTTCTAATGTCTTCAGGATATATGAGGAAATCTTTCTGTATTGCACGAGGCTCTACGAGTTTTACTCGTTTTTTCTGCACAAAAACATCTTTAATTTCTTGTTTAACGTTCTCAGAGAATTTCGTGACGTTGTTCTGACTGTCATAAATATCATAAATGGATATTTTTAATTTATCATAAGGCATAAATGGATCGACTGATTTGCTAAGAATTTTGTAAATTGCAGGATAAAGTTTTTCATTTGAAAAGTATATCGCCGGAAGTGAAACGTTGCTTCCTCGTGGAATCTCCCAGTTTGATGATATAATTTCACAGATGCTCGATTTTGCATCCACACTCGTTACCGCGCATTTCCCTATTGGTTTTTCTTTATAAACATCCTTACGTGCCGTTACTGTGAAAATATCACCTTTAATCACACTGTCCTTGGAACCGAGGTTGGTCAACGCCTTGTCGCCCACTGTCAAGTGTATCCGTTCTTGAAGGATTATTGCAGAAGTAATCTCACCGGTAACCAATTGTGAGGAATGGACGTAGTATGGAATAGACAACAACATTAAAATAAAGAAAACAATATTTCGTATATATGCTTTAGATTTCATTACTTGTCTCCCTCAGCATAAAGGTTTTTAAGAATTAATGGCGTAATAAAAAGGACCAACTCTGTTTTTTGCAACTTTTTGTAGTCTCTTTTGAACATCCAGCCGAGAAGTGGTATCTTTGAAAGATAGGGAACACTTGAATCTGTCACATTATCCTGTGTCTCATATATTCCTCCAATAACCGCAGTTTCACCATCTTTGATTATGACTTCAGTTACTGCCTCCCTTTTATCAATAGTTGGGCCTGATACCGTGAGATTATTGAAGTCTGCAGAATCCTTAGTAACTTTTATTTTGAGTCTTATGTTGCCATCCTTTGTGACTTGGGGAGTAACTTCGAGTCCGAGGACAGCATCGGCAAACTGTGTCTGGGTGCCTGATTGTGATACAGTTTGATATGGAATCTGTTTGCCCTGGTGTATTTTTGCCGGTTTATTGTCTGATGTTACAACTTTGGGATGTGAGATAATTTTAAGCTTGCCATCACTTTCAAGGGCACTCAGTTGAACATCCAAATTTAGACTATCTGCCGCTGATCCTATAAAAATACCGAGAACACCTCCAGATCCTTGCCCAACTGCCGCAGGTAGATTAACGTTGTAAGGAAAATTATAACCATCAGGCCTCTGTCCAGCCTGTCCGGCAGTTGGAGTATATGATGAGGATGTACCACTGCTGCTGGTAGCTGTGCGGCCCCCCGTCAACTCAACATCTTTGCCACCTATAGTGCTCTTATATCTGGCTCCCCACTGAACGCCTAAATCGCGAATAAATTCAGATCCCGCTTGTACAATTCTTGCTTCGATCTGAACCTGGGACGGTTTTATATCATGTTCTCTAATTCTCTTTTTTACCTCATCAATGTTTTCTCTCGTATCTTTAATAATCAATGAATTTGTCCATTTTACAGGGGTAGCTGTTCCATTGGGAGAAAGTAACCCTTTTATTTTCCTTGATTCATCCCCCCTTATTACCTTTTCAACCTCTGATACATCGACATAATTCAGAAAGACTGTTTCCTGAACAAAATCTTCTTCAAGCTTTTGTTTCATTTCCTTTTCTTTTAGAAATTCAAGCCTTTCCTTTCTATCTTTATCTTTTTCATCCAAGAATTTTTTGGATGAGACAACTCGAATAATGTTTTCCTCTTCGACCTTTGCCAGGTCATTATTCTTAATGACAATATCCATTGCTTCGTCCCAAGTGACATTATCAAGCTTTATCGTAATTTTGCCTTTGACATCATCAGAAATCACAATATTCTTTCCAGATATATCTGTTAAAACTCGCAGGACATTTCTAATGTCAGCATCCATAAAGTCGAATGAAACTTTTGAAACGGGTTTTTTGTTCACCTGCGATAATGCCAGTGTTGGTATTATTAATATCAAAATCAATAATGTCGTTATATTCTTACACATATCTCACCCTCTATTTTTTAGGGATATCTATGTTAATGCTCTTAATGTCGTTTTTTAGCCTGTATGCCAGAACTACCCTTCCATCAACGACATCAGCCACCCACAAATTGTTATTTAAACTATCACCTTTTTTAAACATGATACCCTTCCCTTGCATATCCTCCATCATTGCGAATCTTGTTTTATCTGTTTTTAGTATTCCTACCAGTTTTAACTCTTCTAATTCATAACCGCGTTTGAGAGAGTTTGCTTCCTTGTTTTTTTTGAACCTTTCCAGATACACAGGTTCAAAAGGATCCCTCCTATTTTCTGACGTATAATCAAAATCACCTACGTTAAACTTTTGAGGCGCTGAATTGTCTTTTTTTGTTTCTTGGCAAAATGAAGAACACGGGTAGCACATACAAATAATAATTAAAATAAATGATATATAGTTCACTTTATAATTACTTTTTTGGTGGTGGTCCGCTCTTAACATCTTTTTTCTCATCCTTAGGTTGTGGCTTGGGGTGTTCTTTCAAATATACATATGATTTAGCCGCCCCATCGCCTTCTAGGATTATTTTCGGAGGAGCTCCTTTTGCTACAAGAGAAAAATTCCTAATATCAATGACTCTCTCCATCTTTCTAATTCCGTCAAAAAAATATCCAACATTATGAAAAGGTCCTACAAATTTAAATTTGAAAGGAAACTCTCCATAAAAATCCTTATTCTGAACGGCCCCTGGCTCAAAATACGTTACCTTAACTCTTGTTTCTGTGCCTATAGCAGAAACATTTCTCAATAAATTGGGTATATCTTTAGTTTCTGGTAACTGCCGCAATGTGTCGCCCAGAACCTCTTTCATTTGAGCATATTCTTTCCTATACTTTTCTATATTGTTTTTAATATCTACCATTCTATCTAAATCTTTCTTAACTAATTGGTAGTCATTGGTCAATTTCTTTTTGGTGTCAATAAGTGGATTGATAAGAAAGAAAAAAAGAAAAACAAAGAGTATTATGTTTAAACCAATAACAATAAAAAGTTTCTGTCCCTTAGACATTCTTGTGAGTTTGTTACCAATGCCCTTAAAACCAGTAGATAATGTCATATCGAGATATTACCCTGAATTATAAATTTCTTGAGGATTAGTCCTCCTTCAGCCGAATCTTCAACGCTTTTTAACTCAACACCGTTTAGATAAGGTACTTTTGATAAGCTTTCAACAAAGCTTGAAATAGCCTCATTTTCAACCGAACGTCCCTCAAGCTCAAATTTATTCTCTGTTTTCTTAAAAGTTTTGAGCCATAAACTCTCTTTAACATTCAGTGTCAGATCGTAGAGTGTTCTCGCAGCAAGAGCCCTACCCTGCTTGATTGTATTGATTGCCTGAATCCTTCTCTGAATTTCCTTTTTTTCCTGTTCCATGGCAAGATACTCTTTATGTATAGGATCCAGACTCGCTATTTCTCTTTTTGCATTTTCAATATTTGATTTGAGATTTGAGATTGATCGAGCGTTAATTGAGTATATTAGAGCTATAGCGAGCAAATTAAGGATGACAATCAAGAAAAAAAGATGAATTTCATACTTAAACGCTTTTCGGATTGGTTTTTTTGGTAAAAGATTTATTTTTATCATTGGACCAATATGTCAACCGCCCTTGAAGATAGATATAATGCCACAGCAATAGACTCCCTGAAATTTCTGTAGTTCTCAATTTTGCCAGAATCATCATTGACTAATAAAAAAGGATCAATAAAATCTACATCTATTTGAGCGTTTTCCTGGATTGTTTCTTTTAATCCCTTAAGCATTGCTGTACCACCGGTTATATAAATCTTATCAATTCTTTCTCTTGTCTTAGTTGATGTATAAAAATTTATGGTTTTGCTTATCTCAGAAGATATGTTGTAGATGAAATCTTCATATAAATGCGAAATCTCACCATTTCCTGAAATTTTCTTTTCCTCTGCTTCTTTGTAAGTTATCTGTAATGCTTTTTCAATTTGATTTGTAAGGTATTGTCCACCAACGAGAATTTCTCGGGTGAACTCAATGCGTTCCCCTTTTATTATTGCAATATTTGTAACAGAAGCACCGATATCCGCAACTACAATTGCAATATCCTTTGGCGCATATATTGTTTCAATTAAGTTTGTTAAACAGAATATATCCACATCAACCAGATTTAGATGCAGGTCTGCATCTGTAAAAGCCTTGATGTATCCATCGACGATTTCTTTTTTTGCTGCAACAATTTGAACATCCATCATATCCTGTTTTTCTTCGGCAACTCCAATCACATAATAGCTGTAATAAATGTCCTTGAGCGGAAATGGTATTACGCTCTCAACCTCAACGCTTATGCTATTTTCGAGTTCTTCTTCTTTAAGAAAAGGCATTGCAACCTTTTTTGAGATAACAGCATAGCTGGACAACGCACAGGCAGCTTCTTTTGTCTTAATGTTGTTTCTGGTAATAATTTCTTTTAATTCATTTGCGATGAAACTATTATCGATAATGTAGCCGTCACTGAGCAGGCTTTCACTATATGATTTCTGATCAATACAGTCTATTGTGAAACCATCTTTTGAATTTTTAAGAACACAGACTTTTATGGATGTAGCGCCAATGTCAATACCGATGAGTTCTTTTGATTTTTTGAAGTCAAATTTTTTTAAAAACTCCAAGGCCATGTACCCCCCGGTAAGCTACTATTTTTTACAACATTATGTCTTGGTCTACAAGCTTTTTTTTCAAAATTGATGCCTACCCCTGTTTCGTTATTATTCCTTATTAAATAAACTATGTCAACAAAATGTTCTATAGAAATTATCGGTTCATGAATACTTTTTATAAAGGATAATGTGGCTTGAGAATACTTTTTCTGAAAATCCTGCGAAAAATGCCGTTTGAAATTATACGTTTTTTTGAATTGAGTCACGTTATAACCCTATCAAAGCATTCCTGATGATACAATGATTTACATCACGCGACATTGTTTTAATACGCACCCTTTCTGCACAAAATCGCTTTAACAGTTTTTAAAATAATGATGAAATCCAGCCAGAGTGACCAATTTAGAACATACATATAATCGAGGTTTACCCTGTCCTTGTATTTTATGTCGCTCCTTCCACTTACCTGCCATAATCCAGTAATCCCTGGTTTTACTCTGTTATAGATAGGTTCATACTCTTTCATGAATTCACTCAGTGCGCTTCTTGTGTCAGGCCTTGGACCAACAATCGACATCTCACCTTTAACAACATTAAAAAGCTGTGGAATTTCGTCGAGGGATGTTTTTCGTAAAAGGTTTCCAATCCTGGTTATCCTTGGATCTTCTGATATTTTGTTTCTTTCTTTCAGTTCAATGGCTGCTGCAGGATTACTCTTCAGGTAATCTACAATAATACTTTCACCGTTCGTAAACATTGTTCTGTACTTGATCATATTAAAGTTTGAGAGGTTTAACCCGCATCTTTTGTGAAAAAACAAAACAGGCCCGCTAGAGTCAAATTTTATCAGGAAGGGGATTGCAATAAAAAATGGAGAAAGAAGGATGATACCAATTAATGACAAAGATATATCAAACAACCGCTTGAAAATCATATTTCTCTTTGCTAAAAGGCCATTATTAGTTGTGATTAGAACCATATTCCTGTTCAAAAAAGATTTGACTTCGGTATTCATGAATGACAACCCTGACTGTACGGAGACAACGATCATGTTTTTTACATTAGGTTTCAATGCTCGTATAGTTGTTTCATCGGTGTAGTCAATAGGCACAAAACATGTGTCAATTGGGACTTGTAAAGAATCTTTATCTATGTTTCCAATAATCTTGTATCCGGAGTACCATTCTTTATTGAGCGTTTCCCTCAATTCGTTCTGTCTTTCTCCTTTTCTCCTCTCAAATAGGTAAGCCGGTTTTCTCCAGTCGATAGATTTAAAAAGAATATATTTCATTGCAAGACGGGACAGTGGCAAGAAAACCAGCAAAAAAAGGAAGATCATTGTAATGACTATTCTTGAAACACTTTCGGATTCCTTCTGGAGAGAAAGGATGACCCAAACAATTAAAAACGATACAAACAGGCTTCTGAAAAGAATAAGAAGTTCGTCCCAAACAGTGATAATGATTCCATAGCTGCCATAGTAAATTAAAACCAAAATAATTGCTAACGGGAACCACCATTTTTCGAAATATACAGATATACCATGGGTTAATGGGATAATACTAAACATATCACCAAACCAGACCCGTACCCCGTATGCCATGATTATGGCAAAGTAGATCGAGATTAAATCTGACCAGATAATTACAAGATTTTGTGAGTTTCTTTGTTTAAGCATAATGTGAAACAGAAGAAATTTTCGAAGTTGTTTTTCTTGGGTTTATGCCATGAAGCCCAAGCCAGAATCCGGCAAATTTGAAAACGGATTCCGCTATTGCATACGGAATCCATCGATACTCGTGATTCTGGGAAAGGTAAGATATTTGTTGTTTGAGGAACTCCCCCCCTTCCCTATTTGCCTTTGTATATTCAAAAATCCAGGCATTATTTCGTAAAGATATTCCGGCATCCTGGTATCTGCGAAACTGTTGTAATAGAGAGAAATTGTGGGAGTGCCACACTTTTGCCTCGGGCACGTAGGCAATTTTGTATCCTTTCAGGATTGCCTTTGCTGCAAATATCAAATCCTCAAACATAATAATGTTTTCGGGAAATCCTCCTAACTCCTTAAATTCTTTTATCTTTATTGCGGAACAGACATTGCTGAAGAAAAAGGTCTTTATGCCAAGCCTGGGGATATTTTCTAACCCCTTTACAGCTGGTGTGTCAGGATAATTAAATAGACGGGCAAATTTTTCAATCGGTGAGGCATCAGGTCGCGGAACCTGTCTGCCGAAAGAAGCCGCAATTTGAGGATTTTGAAGGGGCTTAATGAGGTTTTCTAAGCAACGATCATCACAAGGGAGGGCATCCTGGGTTAAAAAAACTACTGTATTATTGTTTGCGGCTTGGACACCAGTGTTTCGAGTGTTTCCGTGGTTGAAGTCTTCATGTCTTATGGTTAATGTTTTTAAGTGACCCGTTTTGCCAATATGTACAGTGTTATCTGTTGAGGATGAATCAACGATTACTATTTCACACTCTATCGTTTGCTGTCTCAAGGACGAAAATATTTCACTAATATAGGGTGCCGCATTCAGAGTGGGAATTATGATGCTAACCATGCAAAAACTTTCCTAGTTTAGCTTTAAAGAAATCTTTTTGCCAGATAGGCGTCATGAGACTTAACAAGTAACTGTTACTCATTCTTCTTGTTTTCATTATTAATTTTCTTTTTTTCCACATGCGCGGAAACATTTTGAGCGCATCTTTCTTCGCCCTTAGATATAATTTGAATTTTTTATGCTTAATTGCGAAATAAAGAAATTCAGATATAACACCCAAAATGAATTCAGGAAGGCATCTCAGAAAAACAACAAAAGAAACATTTTTAATTCTCACGAATTCACTGTTTCTCAAGCTATAATAGACTGCCAGGTCGCTCATGGTGCCGATGGATGACCGAACCTTGTGATGGACTATAGCAGTGGGAACATATAAAACCTTCCACCCAGCAAGTTGAGCCCTGTAGTTTATATCCGTATCTTCGTGAATCAAAAAAAAGTCTTCA